>CADBQK010000026.1 GCA_902796775.1 uncultured Lachnospiraceae bacterium | reverse complement strand
GCGGTTTCCTACAGCTGCGGGATGAATCTTCATATCAAACTGCTCGATGGCAAGAACAACCATCATATGATCGAAGCAATTTTCAAAGCCTTTGCCCGTGCCCTGGACATGGCTACCAGATTTGACGAGAGGGTGGAAGATGTGCCTTCCACCAAAGGTATCATCTGAAACAATCAGCAGGATGGAGAATTAGATTGAGATTTCAGGATTTTAAATTGAATGCGGATGGACTGATCCCGGTGATCGTACAGGATGACTATAATGGGGAAGTCCTGATGCTCGCGTATATGGATCAGGAAGCCTATGAAAGAACTCTGGCAGAGGGAAGGATGGTCTACTACAGCAGGAGCCGGCAGGAGCTTTGGAGAAAGGGCGATACCAGCGGCCACTTCCAGTATGTAAAGTCGCTGTCGATTGACTGTGATGCAGATACGATCCTGGCGAAGGTAGAGCAGGTCGGAGCAGCCTGCCATACGGGGCACCGCAGCTGTTTCTACCGGGAGCTTCCCGGCGGAACAGAAATGAAGTAGGCCCTGAGGAAAACAGCAGAAGAAAAATTGAAATCATAAGCATTGAAGAGAACACATCTGTATCGGAGGATCCCGTGACCGGCTCCGGATGCAGGTGTGTTTCCTATGTTTGACAAACAAAAGTATAAAAGGTATACTACAAAGATGGAACTGACGGCGGCAGTATGCCGTTTTTAAATACCTTGAGTAGTGAATGGAGGAAGGATACCCATGTCCAAAGCATACGGACTGAATGAATTAAGAAAAATGTTCCTTGATTTCTTTGAAAGCAAGGGACATCTGACCATGCCCAGTTTTTCTCTGGTACCGCACAATGACAACAGCCTTCTGCTGATCAATGCAGGTATGGCACCATTAAAGCCTTACTTCACGGGGGCGGAGATCCCTCCCAGGCGCAGAGTCGCAACCTGTCAGAAGTGCATCCGTACCGGTGATCTGGAGAATGTCGGCAAGACAGCCCGCCATGGTACTTTTTTCGAGATGCTTGGGAATTTTTCCTTCGGCGACTATTTTAAAAGAGAAGCGATCCACTGGACCTGGGAGTTTTTGACCGATGTAGTCGGACTTGATCCGGACAGACTGTATCCCTCTGTGTATCTGGATGATGACGAGGCGTTTGAGATCTGGGAGAAGGAGATCGGGATCGCTCCGGAGCGGATTTTCCGTTTCGGCAAGGAAGATAATTTCTGGGAGCATGGCTCTGGTCCCTGCGGGCCTTGTTCAGAGGTATACTATGACCGCGGTGAAAAGTATGGCTGCGGTAAGCCCGGCTGTACAGTCGGCTGCGACTGTGACCGCTATATGGAGGTGTGGAACGATGTTTTCACCCAGTTTGAAAATGACGGCCACAACAATTATACCGAGCTGTCCCAGAAGAATATCGATACCGGTATGGGCCTTGAGCGTCTGGCTGTTGTTGTCCAGAATGTAGACTCTATTTTTGATGTCGATACGATCCAGGAGCTTCGGGATAAGGTCTGCGCACTGGCAGATGTTACTTACGGGCAGGTCCATGAGAAGGATGTATCCATCCGTATCATTACTGACCATATCCGTTCCGCAACCTTTATGATCTCCGACGGCATCATGCCTTCCAACGAAGGCCGCGGGTATGTCCTGCGCCGTCTGATCCGCCGGGCAGCCCGCCATGGCAGGCTCCTTGGGATTGAAGGAAGATTCCTTGCGAAGCTGTCCGAGACAGTGATCTCCACTTCAAAATCCGGTTATCCGGAGCTGGAGGACAGGAAGGAGTTTATCTTCAATGTCCTGAATGTTGAGGAAAATAATTTTAATAAGACCATCGATCTGGGCCTGGAGATCCTGCAGGAGCTCGAGGAGAAGATGGCAGCCTCCGGCGAGAAGATCCTGGGCGGCGCAGATGCATTTAAGCTGTACGATACCTATGGATTCCCGCTGGATCTGACTAAGGAGATCCTGGAAGAAAAGGGTTATGAGATCGATGAGGAGGGCTTTGAAACCTGCATGAAGGAGCAGCGCGAGAAGGCCAGGGAAGCACGTAAGAACATCCAGGGTGCTTCCAGCTATATGGGCGCTGATGCGACTGTATACGACAGCATCGATCCTTCCATTACTTCTGAATTTGTGGGTTATGATACTCTTTCCGCAGAGTCCCCGGTCCTGGTTCTGACAACTGAGACAGAGCTGGTGCAGGCTCTTTCCGATGGACAGCAGGGCACGATCATCACAGCTCAGACTCCTTTCTATGCAACAAGCGGCGGACAGGAGCATGATACCGGCAGCATAACCGGCCCGGATGGTACTTTTGAGGTGCAGGAGGTCCAGAAGCTGTTGGGCGGAAGGATTGCTCATATCGGCAAGGTGACTTCCGGTATGATCAAGGCCGGCGATGTGGTAAAGCTGGATGTAAATGCTGACCGGCGTGCCGATACAGCGAAGAATCACAGCGCAACCCATCTGCTGCAGAAGGCACTTCGTATGGTGCTCGGCAGTCATGTTGAGCAGAAGGGCTCCTTTAATAATGATGAAAAGCTTCGTTTTGATTTTACTCATTTCCAGGCTATGACCGATGAGGAGCTGAAAAAGGTCGAGCAGATTGTCAACGATGAGATTGCTGCAGCACTTCCGGTCAACACGGATGTGATGACGATCGAGGAGGCTAAAAAGACCGGTGCCATGGCACTCTTTGACGAGAAATACGGCGAAAACGTCCGCGTTGTTTCGATGGGGGATTTCTCCAAAGAGCTTTGCGGCGGTACCCATACCGGAAATACTTCCAATATAACGGTTTTCAAGATCCTTTCGGAGCAGGGCGTTTCCGCCGGTGTCCGCAGGATCGAGGCTCTGACCGGGAAGGGTGTTTTCCGGTATTATGAGGAGGAAGAGAGAGAGCTGCAGGCCGCTGCTCACGCTGCCAAGTGTGAACCCGGTCAGCTTGCAGCCCGCCTGGAGGCACTGCAGGCGCAGGTTAAGAGCCTTTCCTCCGAAAATGAAAAGCTTAAGAGCAAGCTCGCCAGTGAAGCAGCCGGCAGTGCGATGAGCGATGCTGTGGAAATCAAGGGTGTGACCTTCCTCCCTGTTACCCTGAAAGGTGTCGAGATGAACGAGCTGCGCAATCTCGGCGACCAGTTGAAGGACAAGACGGATGGTGTTGTTGTCCTTGCTTCCGATAACGGCGGGAAAGTCAATCTTCTTGCAATGGCTTCTGACAGTGCGATGAAGAATGGAGCACATGCCGGGAATCTGATCAAAGTAATCGCGAAGCTGGTAGGCGGCGGCGGTGGCGGCCGTCCGAATATGGCCCAGGCAGGCGGAAAGAATCCTGCCGGTATTGCTGCGGCGCTCGAAGCAGCCCGCACTGAACTGGAAAAGCAGCTGTCCTGAAAGGACAGAGCAGAAAGGTGAGGACATGAAAGAACTGCGCCATCTTCTTTTCGTCGTTGCGGCAGCTGTATTCTTTATCGGATTGTTTATTCTCTGCGACAGATTCTCAAAAGATGTTGTCAGTGAGTATTCTTCCGCTATCGATTCATCGCTTGGCCTTTCTTCCGGAAACAAACAGTCTCAGGGAGTGTCCATCAACGATGTCATGGTTGCCCAGAAGATCCAGCGTATGGTAGAGCTGGACTACAGTATTGATATGAAGATGACTGTCATGGGCGGGATATTGTGCCAAAGGCAGCAGATGATCATGGCATACGATGAAGAGGATAAAGAGTTCCGCTTTCAAAATGGTCTGCAGTATCTGAAACAGATCATTGGCAGTGGAGAAGGCGAATTGGTGCTGTCCGTACTTGGTACGACCATGGCGGGCAGCGGGAAGGGCTATGAATCCGATATTTACGGGTATTGTGCTACGGACGGCATGTATAATTCTCCGGAGGCACTGGCCCGGGATCTTGCGGATATGGGCATAACTCTGCTTGGTACAGCGACAAATCACGCCATGGACAGCGGTGTAGAAGGTGTCTTTTCGACGATAGAAAATCTGGAAAAGGCTAAGATCGCGCATGTAGGGACTGCGAAATCTAAATCTGAAAAAAAGGATTATTTATTCAAGCATAACTATGTCAATATCGCAGTCACTTCCTATACAAATTCGACCAACGGGATTGAAGTGCCCAGTACAGACCCCTATGCGGTGAATACTCTGAATGGCGGAGATGAGACAAAGGTAAAGGAGATGCTTTCCCACATTCAGGAGCTGGCCGGCAATAATGACTATGTCATCACCCTTATGAATTTCGGACAGGCGGATTCGGATGAGATCGATGATGGACAGAAAGAGCTTGCCCAGAAGATGGCGGAAGCCGGTGCAGATCTGATCATCGGCTACGGCACCCGTGCTGTAAAGCCTATGGATATCCTGACCGTAACAGATAAGGATGGTACGCAGAACAGATGCATCGTCTTTTACGGGCTGGGATGTATCTATTCTTCCGACTATTATACAGAGTACGAAAACCTTGATACCGATCTGAGTGTCGTGATCAATCTGAATCTGCGCAATGCGATTTCCGGAAAAGTATCACTGACCGAGATGGAAGTGATCCCCGTTTACCTGAACTGGTACAATGATCTGGTACAGCCGGTCCCGGTATGCGAGGCGAAGGATTCGGATAAGTATAAAGCTGTTCTTGATGAGATGGACAAGGTCAGACTCGACGATGCTTATATGGGGACCGTCGGACATCTCCTGGAGGGCACAAAGCTCAAAGCTGACTATAATAAAGATACTTATTCCTACACGGTGAAGTTCTATTAATTGTTACGAAATCTTTTCATTTTACTGTTGACGTAAAAAAAAAGTATGGTATAATTTTTCTAGTGCAATACCTACAGTTGTATCGGCACAATACACAACTGGAGGGAGGGAAGGTGTGAGCTATGTCGAACGTTATCGTTAAAGAGAACGAAAGTTTAGATAGTGCTTTACGCAGATTCAAGAGAAATTGTGCAAAGGCCGGTATCCAGCAGGAAATCCGTAAAAGAGAGCATTATGAGAAACCGAGCGTAAGACGAAAGAAAAAGTCCGAAGCGGCAAGAAAACGCAAGTACAGATAAATCTGCGAATCTGAATTTAAAAGGGCTATAACGTAGAGCACGTTATAGTCCTTTTCCATAAACGGCGGTTACAGTAAATGAGTATTTCCGAACAGATCATTGACGTTCCCGGAGAATATGTCCGGGATGTTTTTGGTGAATTTGATAAACATATCAAGATGGTAGAGAGAGCCCTTGGTGTGACCATTCTGGCACGCGGGGGGAATCTTAAGATCATCGGCAGCCAGGAGATGTGCGAGAGAGCAGGGAGAGTGCTTGGCCAGCTGCTGTCTCTGGCTGTGTCCGGGGAGACGATCACCGAGCAGGCTGTCGGCTACACGATTGCTCTGACCTTGAAGGAGCAGGAGGATATTGTCGGTGAGCTGAGCAGGGATCTGGTCTGTCATACGGTCAGCGGCAAGCCTGTTAAGCCCAAAACGGCCGGTCAGCGCGATTATATCAAAAATATCCGTGAAAAGATGATCGTTTTCGGTGTCGGTCCTGCCGGTACCGGTAAGACATATCTGGCGATGGCTATGGCAATCAATGCATTCCGCAATGATGAAGTCGGCCGGATCATTCTGACCAGGCCTGCGATCGAAGCCGGCGAGAAACTGGGGTTTCTGCCCGGAGACCTGCAAAGCAAGATCGATCCATATCTGCGGCCTCTTTACGATGCACTGTATGAGATCATGGGGGCAGAGTCCTTCCAGAAAAACATGGAGAAGGGTCTGATCGAGGTAGCTCCCCTGGCATACATGCGCGGAAGGACGCTGGATAATTGCTTTATCGTGCTGGATGAGGCGCAGAATACAACACCTGCCCAGATGAAGATGTTCCTGACCAGGATCGGCTACGGATCCAAAGTGATCATCACCGGGGACCAGAGCCAGAAGGATCTGCCGCCGGGACAGGTATCCGGACTGGATCATGCATTGAAAGTCCTGGAAGGGATCGATGATATCGGGGTCTGTATGCTGACAAGCCTGGATGTCGTGCGTCATCCGCTTGTCCAGAAGATCGTAAATGCCTATGAAGCATTCGAAAGACGAGACTCAGGTATGTTAAGAGGCGGATCAAAAGGCGGGGCCTCCCGCGGCAGCGGCCGGAGGGTAAGGCGCGGCCCTGCAGGACAAAGAAAAGGAAAGTAAACGGTATGTCTGTACAAATCGAATATGAGGCCGCCGCGGAGCTGGATATTGACTATAAAGAGATCATAACCAGGACGGTAGAGGCTTCACTGGAGTTTGAGGATTGTCCTTATGAGACAATGGTGAATGTGATCCTTACAGATAATCAGGAGATCTGCCGGATCAACATGGATTACCGGGGGATCGGCAAGCCGACGGATGTTCTTTCATTTCCGATGATCGAGTACCAGGTTCCAGGTGATTTTTCAATTATAGAGGAGCTGGCTCCTGAGGATTGTTTTGATCCGGATAGCGGAGAGCTGATCCTGGGAGATATCATTCTTTCCGTTGACAAGATTATCGAACAGGCCGGACTCTACGGACACAGTCTGGAGAGGGAACTGGGTTTCCTGACAGCACACAGTATGCTGCATCTGTTCGGCTATGACCATATGCTGGATGCAGAGCGTCTTCTGATGGAAGAAAAGCAGCGGGCGATCATGCAGATTACAGGTCTTAAACGCTAACATGCATTTTCAGAATGAAGGAGGGATGACCATGTATAAGAAGATGGGGTGGATCATTTGTGTACTGCTTCTGGCAGTTTCAGCAGGTGCCTGTGGTAAGCAGGAGCCAGCAAGGACGGCTGTAGAGACAGCTGCTCCGACGGAGACTGAGTCTGCAGTGCAGCAGGAGACATCGCTGGCGGTGCAGGAGGAAGAGGAGACAGAAGTTTTTCCGGAAGGCCAGATGCGCAGCTATCTTACCGGTGAAATGATTTCAGAAGAAATCGGGAAAAAACGTCCCTATGCGATCATGATCAACAATATCAGCGAGTCCCTGCCTCAGTCGGGTATCAGCCAGGCAGAGGTCATTTATGAAGCAAAGGTTGAGGGCGGGATCACTCGTCTGATGGCTCTTTTCCAGGACAGCGAGCAGGTCAAGAAGATTGGTTCCATCCGAAGCGCCAGACATTACTATATCGATTTTGCAAAAGAATATGAAGCAATCTATGTGCATTTCGGACAGTCAAAGTTTGCCAAGGCCAGGATCGAGGAAGATAAGCTTAAGACTATCAGCGGACTTTCTACCTATGGCGGAAAGATCTTTTACCGTTCCAAGGACAGAGTAGCGCCGCATAATGTCTATACTTCCGGTGAGCTGCTCGAAGGCGGTCTGTCTTATGCAAAGGTAACCAGGGATTATCCGGACGGATATAAGAACCGTTTCAAATACAATGAGCAGGATACTGCTCCGGCAGGCGGTGAGGATGCTCTGCGTGTCGATATTCCATTTGATTCCAAACCGTATTTTACCTATGATGAAGCAAGCAGCCAGTATCTGCGTTTCCAGTACGGTAACAAGCATATCGACAGGGAGAATGATCAGCAGCTGGCGTTTAAAAACATCATCGTACAGTATGTAGAGGAAAAGAAGATCAGCAATGAGGACCATCAGGATCTGAAGCTGGTAGGAAAGGGCAAGGGTTATTATATCACCGACGGGAAGGCTGTTAAGATCAAGTGGAAGAAAGCCGGTGAAAACAATCCGACTGTATACTATGATGAAGACGATAATGAGATAAAGCTCAATCCCGGGAAAACTTTCTTCGAGATGGTACCGGATGATACTCAGATCACAATAAGCTGATAAAGGCGTCAAAAGGTCAAAACACCTTTTGATACTTCCATCATAAGAATACAAGCCAAGGACTGTGACAGCGGGGGCATTCACATGGAGAGCAATACCAATACTTCTGAAACCAGCAGAGAGATCATCATACAGGGGACGATCCTGGCAGCGGCGCAGTTTATCGTGCGCATCATCGGATTGTTCTACAGGATCCCTCTTAACCGCATTGCCGGTGATGTGGCGATGGGGTATTACGGCATTGCCTATGATGTATACACAATGCTGCTGCTGCTGTCCTCTAACGGCGTGCCGGTTGCGGTCAGCAAGCTGGTTTCTATCTATCATACAAAAAAGGACTATAAAAATGAAAAGAAGATCCTGACCAGTGCCCTGTGGTGGACGATCATTGTCGGCTCTGTTCTGGGCGGAGGAACATTTATCTTCGCGGTACAGATTGCAAAGACGCTCTACGGACCGGATATGATCGGGATCGTACCTGCGCTCAGAGTGCTTGCACCGACGCTTACGATCTGCTGTATCATGAGTACTTTCCGCGGATATTTCCAGGGTGTGGGTACCATGATGCCGACGGCTATTTCCCAGATATTTGAGCAGATCTTCAACGCGATCGTGAGTATTTCTGCTGCAGCGATCTTCCTGCCTCAGGGGGCTGCCCTGACTGCAATGGGCGGTACGATGGGTACTTTTGCCGGAGCGCTGGCGAGTATGCTGCTGCTGTTGTTTATTTTTATGGTCTATCGTCCGCGTTTGGCGAAGATGGTAACCACCGATACCTATCACACGGAGCTCCCCTACGGTCAGACATACAAGCTGCTGACATTGACGATGGCGCCGGTTATCGTCAGTTCGGTCATTTATCAGATCAGCGGGATCATCGATTCAGCCCTTTACAGCAATATCCTGGGACGTCTCGGATACCATGCCGACCTGATTTCGTCCCTGTACGGGATCTACAGCAGTAAGTATAAGCTTCTGATCAATGTACCTCTGGCTATGGCGACTGCGCTGGAGATGGCGGTTGTGCCCGGGGTGGCAGCGGCTTTTATCAAAGGGGATAACCAGGAGGTCTACAATAAGATCGGGACAGCGGTCAAGTTCTGTATGATCATCGTGATCCCGGCCAGTGTCGGCCTGTCGATCCTGGGCGGCCCGATTCTGCAGCTGCTGTTTAACGATTCGTTAAAGCTGAGCAGGAATCTGCTGCTGATCGGTACACCGTATTTGTTCTTTTTCTCTCTGGCAACCGTAACGATCGGTGCTCTGCAGGGAGTGGACAGGATGCGTACACCCATCATCAATTCTGCGATCGCACTGGTGATACATGTGGTTTTCATTGTGATCCTGCTGCGTTTCTGTGATATGAATGTGTACGCGATCCTTTACAGCAATATTCTTTTTGGTTTTATCGCCAGTATGCTGAACCATCTCTCACTCAGACGCTATATCGGTTACCACCAGGAGCTGGTACATACTTTCCTGCTTCCGGGAGCTGCTTCGGCTGTGATGGGAGTAGTGATCTATCTGCTGTATCACGGGATCATGCGCTTTTTCCCGCATAATTCTATCGTTACCATTTTTTCAGTGCTGGTCGGAATCATTGTTTATGGAGTCGCCCTGATCATGACCCATTCGCTAAGTGAGGAGGAATTGCGCCAGCTGCCGAAAGGCACGGCGATCCTTGATCTTTGCAGGCGGCTGCATCTGCTTTAAAATATTTTAGGAGACCTGCTCCTGCTGCGGCAGGGCAGGTTCTTTTGCCTTTACTCGGAGGGAATGAACCGGATGACCATATATGATGTGGGGATCATCGGAGGCGGAGCCAGCGGTATGGCGGCCGCAATCTGCAGTGCCCGTGCGGGTGCGAGGGTGCTGGTACTGGAGCGGATGGAGCGGACAGGCAAAAAGATCCTGGCTACCGGCAACGGACGCTGCAATCTGGGGAATCGGAGATTATCCCAGAGCAAAGGTGCTGCTGAGCAAGTCTACCGCAGCAGGCAGGAGGGATTTGCAAAGCAGGTGCTGGATAGATTCAGCCCGGGGGATGTATCGGACTTTTTTTCATCGATCGGGATCCAGGTCGTATCCAGAGATGGATATCTGTATCCGGCGTCCATGCAGGCATCTGCAGTGCGGGATGCACTGGAGTGGGCGGCACTTGAGACAGGCAGGGTAGATATCCGGACAGGTGTGTGCGTGCTGCAGGCTGAAAAAAACGGAGAAACAGGAGCTGCTGCCGGATGGATTTCATCCGGACAGAGTATGTTTGTATTGTCAGGAGATGATAGCAGCAGGTACTATTGCAGGAGACTGATCCTGGCTGCAGGCGGAATGTCCTCTCCAAAACTGGGATCAGATGGTTCGGGATTTAGACTGTGCAAGGCTTTCGGACACAATATGATCACTCCCGTACCGGCACTCTGTGCACTGCGCTGCGAGGGTGCTTTCTTTAAAGAAATTGCCGGTGTCAGGGCCAGGGGCAGGATCAGTCTTATTCAAGATGGTAAGGTGGCTGCCTCAGATGAGGGAGAACTGCAGTTTACATCCTACGGAGTATCCGGGATCCCTGTATTCCAGATCAGCCGCTATGCGTCCTATGCTCTGAAAAAGAGCGGATCTGTTATGGTATCAGCGGATCTGTTTCCGGACAGGAAGAAGGGCTGGATCCGTACTTATCTGATGGAGCAGGCTGCATCCCACCCGGCTTATACCATGGAAATGATCCTGCACGGAGTGATGAACAGCAAACTGGCGGATGCTCTTTGCAAGATGGCCGGCTGCCGGGAGTGTGCCGCGGAAAAATGGGAGGCCGGCAGGATCGAGGATCTGTGCAGTCTGTTAAAAGGGCTGCGGGCATCTGTGACAGGGACACAGGGATTTGACAATTCCCAGGTTACAGCCGGCGGGGCTGATACCCGTGAAGTCGATCCATATACACTTTCTTCCAGGCTTGTGCCGGGGCTGTATCTGTCAGGTGAGATCCTTGATGTAGACGGTATCTGCGGCGGCTACAATCTTTGCTGGGCATTTGCAGGCGGCTGCCTGGCAGGAAAGTCTGCTGCTCAGTCTTTACAGAGTCAGGGTGAAATGCGATGATCAGGATCAATCAGATAGAGATGCTTCCCGGTTACACCCGGGATGAGCTGGAGGCCGCTATCCTTAAAAAGGCAGAACTGAGACAGGAAGAGCTTCTGTCCTGGGAAATCCTGAGAGAGTCTCTGGATGCAAGGAAACACCGGGGGAAGGAGACCGGGAGACAGATCCGCTGCCTTCTGAGCGTCTGTGCCGATATCCGCAATGAAAAGAAATATCTGCGGCGAATTCACAACCGTGATATACAGTCTTATGAGCCCAAAATATATCATTTTCCGTACAGATGCAGCAGCCAGAAGCCGGCTGCTGTGCGTCCGGTCATCGTTGGATGCGGACCAGCAGGTCTGCTGTGCGGACTGATGCTGGCCAGAGCAGGCTACAGACCCATCCTGCTGGAAAGAGGCGGACCGGTCGAGGAGCGGATGCAGATCGTTGATACCTTCTGGAAAACGGGGAAGCTGGATCCGGAGACGAATGTGCAGTTTGGCGAGGGTGGTGCCGGTACGTTTTCTGACGGCAAGCTCAATACCCTTGTCAAAGATCCGCATGGCCTTCATGCACTGGTACTGGATGAGTTTATCCGGGCCGGAGCACCGCCCCGGATCCGCTATATGAATAAACCGCATCTGGGGACGGATGCTCTCACATCCATTGTCAGGAATATCCGAAGGGAGATCCGGGAGTACGGAGGCGAGCTGCGTTTTCACAGCAGGGTCAGTTCCCTTCTGACTGGTGCAGATGGTGCTTTGGCAGGTGTGGTCGTAAATGATGAGGAAAGCATCCGGACAACGGCAGCTGTTTTTGCCATCGGGCATAGTGCCAGAGATACTTTCCGTATGCTGCTGGATGCAGGAGCACAGATGGAGCAAAAGCCCTTTGCAATCGGTGTACGTATAGAGCATCCGCAGGCTATGATCAATGATGCCCAGTACGGCGGCCCGCTGCCGGATGGGAGAGCAGCTGATTATAAACTGACATATAAGGCGATGGACGGCAGAAGCGTATACACATTCTGTATGTGTCCGGGCGGATATGTTGTGAATGCTTCATCAGCTCCGGGTATGCTTGCTGTGAATGGGATGAGCTATCAGGCCCGGGATGGTGAGAATGCAAACAGCGCTGTGATCGTCAGCGTCCGGCCGGATGACTTTGAAAGTACACATCCTCTGGCAGGTGTCCGGTTCCAGCAGGAATGGGAGCGCCGTGCCTTTCTGGAAGGACAGGGGAAGGTACCCATACAGCTCTTTGGAGATTTCCGGTCCGGGCAGGTCAGTACAGGCTTTGGAGAAGTACAGCATAACGGACGGGGCGAGGCAGTGTTCGGAGATCTGCATCGCTGCCTGCCGGCTTATGTATGCCGGGACCTGACTGAAGGAATCGTGGCATTCGGGGAGAAGATCAGCGGATTTGACCGCCCGGATGCGATCCTTTCAGGTGTAGAGACGAGGACATCTTCTCCGGTACGGATTCTGCGGGATGAAAATCTGCAGAGCTGCACGATCCGGGGACTGTTCCCCTGCGGGGAAGGAGCCGGTTATGCAGGCGGGATCACGAGTGCGGCCATGGATGGCATTCGCTGTGCCGAGGCAGTGGCAGGATTTCTGGAAGAATCTGATCCTTCCGTCAGGGATGAGCAATTCCGATGATATGATGAACAAAAACAGGAGCACCGGTCCGGCCGGGGAAAGGAGAAGACATTGATTACGAACGAAGAGATCGCCAGGATCAATGAGCTGTATCACAAGATGAAGGAGGAAGGACTGACTCCGGAGGAAAAAGAGGAGCAAAGTGTTCTTCGCGGCAAATACCTGGCATCTATCCGGGAAAATCTGCGGGGACAGCTTAACCGTGTGGATATCCAGAATCCTGATGGTACAGTGGAGCATGTGTCCGACAGGGTAAAGGGAAAGAAACCGTATGGACATTGAGACTCTGCCGGAGGAAAAGAGACTTCTGCGCAGAAAAATGCTGAGACTGCGCCTGGAATATCCTGCAGATCAGGCTGCCGCGGACAGCCGGATCCTGCAGCAAAAACTTCTGGAAATGGATGTGTATAAGCAGGCCCGGACGGTACTTTGTTTTGTTTCCTGCCGGAATGAGCCTGAGACACGGCCTATTCTGATGCGTGCACTCAGTGATGGGAAAAGGTTAGGGGTTCCTAAAATAGAGAGCCCGGCCTGTATGCGTTTTCTTAGGATACAGAGTTTGGAAGATCTGACAGAAGGCAGTTTCGGGATCATGGAGCCGCGGGAATACTGCAGGGAAGAGCTGACAGAGGGATTTGTGATTACTCCGGGACTGGCATATGACCGGAAGATGGGCCGATTGGGATACGGCGGCAGTTTTTACGATACCTGGTTTGCAGCTCACAGCAGCAGATTCATTTCCTGCGGGATCGCATATGATTTTCAGCTGCTGGACGAGGTGCCGTGCGGACCGCATGACTGGAGAGTAGATCAGGTGCTGACACCGGGAGGTCTCTTTTGCTGAAGAAGGCAGGAGAGCTGAATCAAGAGAGGAGAAGCGTATGGATCTTTTGGAGATGGGAGTAAGGGCAAGAGAAGCTGCTTTTAAACTGGGCCGGCTTTCACAGACAAAGAAGGATGAGTGTCTTCTGGCATCGGCCCAGGCACTTGTCAGTCATGCTGGAGAGATCATCTCCCGCAACAGCATTGATATCGCAGCTGCCAGAGAAAAGGGTACGCCTGAATCACTGATCGACAGGCTGACCCTGGATGAAAAGCGGATCGAGGGGATGGCTGACGGCCTCAGGCAGGTAGCTTCCCTGAAGGATCCGGTGGGAGAAACACTGTATTCTACTATAAGGCCCAATGGACTGGAAATCTGCCAGAAGAGGGTACCGATCGGTGTCATTGGGATCATCTACGAATCCAGGCCAAACGTGACGGCTGATTCATTCGGTTTGTGCTTTAAAACCGGAAATGCCGTGATCCTGCGCGGGGGAAGTGATGCGATCCATTCCAATACGATCATTGTGAAGGTGCTGCGCGAGACACTGGCAAAGTGCGGGTGCCCGGAAGATGCTGTCCAGATCGTGACGGATACCGGTCATGAGTCGGCGCGGCAGATGATGAAGATGACGGGTTATATTGATGTCCTGATCCCCAGGGGAGGCGCCGGGCTGATCCGTTCAGTTGTTGAAAACAGCACTGTGCCTGTCATCGAAACCGGAACAGGAAACTGCCATGTTTATGTGGATGAATCTGCGGATACGGATATGGCTGTAAAGATCATTCTTAACGCAAAAACGCAGCGTACCGGAGTGTGCAATGCCTGTGAATCCATTGTGATCCATGAAGCAGCAGCGGAGAGGACACTTCCGGCTATCGCAGCATCGCTGCGTGAAAAAGGCTGTGAGCTTCGCGGCGATGACGCATCCAGGGATATTTTTCCGGACATGATTGCTGCGACAGAAGAGGACTGGGGTACAGAGTATCTGGATCTGATTGCTTCTGTAAGGATAGTAAGCAGTCTGGATGAAGCGATCACGCATATCAACAAATATCATACCGGTCATTCGGATGCGATTGTGACGCAGGATTATGCCAATGCTAGGCGTTTCCTTGATGAGATTGATTCGGCAGCTGTGTTTGTCAATGCTTCTACCCGCTTCACTGATGGAAATGAGTTCGGATTTGGAGCGGAAATCGGGATCAGTACACAAAAGCTTCATGCCAGAGGTCCTATGGGACTGAAAGAGCTGACAACGACCAAATATGTCGTATACGGAAACGGGCAGATCCGACAGTAGAGGATAAAAAAAGTTCCCTGGACAGATCTGAATAGTTAGATGATTTTTTACTTGACAGAAACCGGATCCCGGGATATGATATAAGTACTTATACAAGTACCTGCGCATTGGCACTAATGCTTATGTACGGGGAAAAGAGGAGACCATATGCTGACCACAAATTATACGGAGCTGCGGAGCAGTCTGAAGAAATATTTCGATCTGGCTGCTCTGGATGGAGAAGAGATACTTGTGCCGAGGAGTCATGAGAAAGGCGTTGTCCTGATCAGCCTGGACAGATACAATGAGCTTGTCAGGATCGAGGCATCTGCCGGTACTCGGCCAGATCTCCGGGATCACTCCGTATCCTTAGAACAGAGCGACAAAGAGCGTTTTCTGGCCTATGCCAGAGCTGTTCTGGAAGCTGCTCAGTCTTATGGGAGCAAAGAAGGATAAGGGGCAGGTCCTCCCTGGAATTGTTCGCAGATCATCTGGAGCAGTTCTATATGCACGCTTTTGATAAGCGATTTTTTACAAAGGAATCAGCGAATACGCTGGTTCCTGTTTTTTTGCAGTTTTT
>CADBQK010000025.1 GCA_902796775.1 uncultured Lachnospiraceae bacterium | reverse complement strand
CTCACGCAAGCTTTCAAAAGAGTATCCAGATTCATATGCCTGCGCCTTCATCGGGGCATAGCCCAGCTCCGGTTTAGCTTCGATAAACAGCATGAACAGGATGCGGTACATATACCGAAGGCACTGGAGCGTCAAATCCTCTGCCAATGCGCGGCCGAACACGCCCACGTGCTGGCGCTCTCGCATGTCGTAGACCACTTCGTTGCCAAGGATCTCAATGCTCTGCCGCAGTGCGTATTTCAGCTTCTGAGAGACGTCAATGGCATGTCTGTGGCTGTTTTCGTCCAGTGTGTCCAGGAGGCATCCTCCGTCAACCGGACAGAGAGATTTCCTGTGGAGTAAAACGGCCATTGCCTGTAGCGTTGATTCTTCGTTGCGGCTAAAGATCTCATCCAGGTCGAACACAAGAAAGCGCTTTTCATTCCATTTGTTGCGATCAACCAGTGCAACCTGGTTCTCGCTGATGAGCAAAATCCAGCGGGGGCTCTCGTCCAGATCATACAGCAGGCGGCCAAGCAGTTCTTCTATTGGCGCACGGTTCAGTGTTTCTTCCGCGAAAGGGGCACTGCGCTCAGGCCGAAGATCTGCCGCAAAAGGCGCGTAACCCATAAGATCGGAAGCGTCCGCTTCTTCATCGTTCTCCATTGCTGCCTGGTCTGAATCCGGTGAAACCAGGATTGTCCAAAGTAACGGTGCACCGTTTTCTTTGTTGACTTCCAATGCGACAGGGACTTTGGCCGGATTGCCGGGGATCTCTTCCAACTCCGGTTTTGCAGCCGCAGCGTCATATCCCAGGGCCGCCAGCAACTCCTGTGCAATCTTGGTTACGGCTTCTTCATAGGCAGCGGTGCCTCGACGGCGTTCCTGTCGATTGCGAATCTGGAAATACTGCCTCCCCGCATCGCGAAGCAAAGCCCAGGGTGTGCGCACGTTTGTTCCCTGTGCTGTTTCCCGCCATGCCTTTATAGTATCAGCGGCATTACTCTCAAAGGTTGAGGCAAAGTAATGGTTGGTGTAATACTCATTCCGGTTTTGAATACCGGTTAGATCCATGCTCATGCTTTCACCCCCATAAAGGCTGCGATGATGCGGATATACGGTGTGTTCTCAATCTCCACACCATCCCGGACCCAGTCTTCAAACTCTTTAAAGATGGTGTCAATGTGCCGCGTTTCTGCATCCTTGCGTTTATCTTTTCCAAAAATAGAGAGCTGTTCATATTTTTGCTCGATATGCGCCATATGGCGCTTTTTCAATTCGTCGAGCTTGTCCCATTCGCGAAGGATAGGGAGGTCTGTACGCTCCCGGTAGTCCTTAACACACTCCGTCATATGAGCTTTTGCCATCTTTACGGCATCAGCGAGCATAGTGGACACCGTTGCAGCATCTTCTTCTGTCAGCCGTCCGAGATTGGGCCGATCACTGCGGTCAAACTGTGTTGCTGAGATCAGTTCGTCCATCGTCATCAGTCTGTCAAACCGGCCGTTGATAAAGCGAAGGCCAAACCATTCATCAACGAGAGGAACAGCACGTCTGTTCGGGATGGTTGCAGCGACACAGAAAATGACCTCACCCGGTTCCATAGCAGGTATACCTATCAACGGAGCCTGCTGTCGTTCAAAGAACAGCCCGGCTTTATCATTTGCCCACTGCATGATCGGATGCTGTGGCCACAGATAATGGACCTTCGGCCAGCTGTCTTCTTCCAAAGCGTTCTGCAGACTCTTCCTGTTTTCCTTGGCTACAAAAGCTTTGTCCGGTGATACCATAAGCCACTCGTTAATTGCGGGCAAAGCTTCGGGAGGGAGTATGTTCCGAAAACGACGCTGCATGTCAGGTGTCCACCGAATCTCCAAACCTTCTGCGTCGTGCAGCGACTCTACCTTATATGGGCGTGTTTCAGCCAGGAGACGAATCGTCCCTTCCAAAAACTCCATGTCCGTCATCAGTGTACGGTCTTCCACAGTTTCGGGACCTTTGTTCTTTGCCTGTCTGCCTGTTGGCAGCTCCTCAGGAGTATCGCCCCACAGATCTGCAAACAGATCTTCGAGGGTCGCGCCCTCATCTATCGTCAATTCTTCTTCGAACTCTTCCGCACTGCTCTCTTCCATTGCCCGGTAAGTAAGCTGCTCCTCAGCGTCCTGGTCATAAAGGTTCATCAAAGCACCGACGTCGCCGATGTTTTTATTCGCTTCGTTCTCCTTCCGGATCAGTACTTGCAGAATTCGCATATCGCCACGAACCTCTTCATTCGTGGAGCGGGTCACCATGTAGCGGATATCGGGAGAAACCTTCTGCCCGTAACGGTCCACACGTCCGTTTCTCTGCTGGAAAACCATCAGTGACCACGGAATATCGAAATGAATCATTCTGTGGCTGAGGTAATGGAGGTTAATACCCTCTGAAGCCACATCGCTGGCAACAAGAATTCGAACAGGTGCTTCATCTCGTCCGAATTCTTCAACGATCTTTTGCTGATCAATATCGCTCATGCCGCCATGGAGCGTCTGAATTGCGCCGTTGGGCAAGCGGAAATCCTGCTGCAGATGCTCAGCCAGCCAACGCATTGTCTCGATACGCTCTGTAAAAATGACCAGGCGATCATCCGTTGCGCGATAATTCCAAGCATAACCGGGATCGCGAAGCAGCTTCAATAATTCCCGATAACGAGAGAAATCCTGCGGCTCTATTTCTTTAAGCGCTTTTTCCAGAACAGCAAGTGCACGGCACTCCTTTATTGCGTCTTCAGTACCTTCTTTTGCCAGCCGAGCTATGCGTCCTTGAATGGACTTCAGGCAAGCAGCGGGACTGGAGAAAATTGCTTTCTTGAAGGTCATGTTGCGGAGCCTGCCGTTTTCTGTTTTTGGCAGCATCGATTCGTATTTCAGAAATGCTTCAAGCGCGGCCTCTTCTTTTAGAGTAGCCGCGCAAGGGACTTCGGCGATGAAGCGCTCCTTAAATCCGCCCATAGCCTGGTCCTGAATGTCCTTCTTAAACCGGCGGATGAAGAGGCCTTTGATGTCATCTCCATTGTCTTTAATGTCTTGTTCAGTATAATTGTCCGGGTCTGGAATTGCAGTCGGATCCAGCATGTTCATCAGAGAGGCAAAGGACCTGGCGCTACCGTCATGCGGCGTTGCCGATAGCATAATCAGCGTATCACTCCGGCTGGAAAGAAGGTCCGCCAAACGGGCGCGCTGTGAGTTGCTTTTACCGCGTTTTGCTACATTATGTGCTTCGTCTATAACGATAATATCCCAGCGAGCATTCTCCAAATGAACACGATATTCACTGTCACGTTTGATCGTGTCAATAGATACAATGGTCTTGTCATAATAGTGGAACGGGTTGTGATTGCTGGGGAGGTCCCGCCGGATTCTCTGGATCTTCGCAGAATCCAGGCTGATCAGAGGGATAGAAAATCGCTCCCACATTTCTTTCTGAAACTGTGCCATCATACTCTTGACGGTAACGACCAGAATGCGGCGACCTTTTCCTCGCGCAATCAATTCGCTGATCAGAATACCTGCTTCCAGTGTTTTGCCCAAGCCAACACCATCAGCCATCAGAATGCGCTGCCGCGGTCGAGCCAGACTCATGGCAGCAGGCTCAAGCTGGTATGGCATCACATCCATTACCGCATGATGTCCAATGTGAAGTTTCGTATCCGTAGGTATTTTCTGTCTCCACTGGCTCTCCAGGAAAAGACGAGAGCGGCTGAATCGAGCGGAGTTATCTGGAATCAAAGCAGTCTTCGCGGGATCTATTACAGTGATTCTTTCCAAATCACTCAGGAAGTAGGCAGTCTTGTCTCGAACAAGCGGAGATATACCTACACATTGTAACGTAAAAGTGCCAAAACTGTTTTTATCGCATTTTCGGATCATCCACTCTTCGTCACGGATAAGCACTCGCATTCCGGGGGCATATTTTGCCATTGTAAAATCCTCCTAAGGATTATTCAGCTACTTGAGGGCTCTCGTCTGCTACAAGCCACATAACATCCTCAAACCTGCTATCCAATGCCATACAAATCAATAAAAATCCTTATTATAATATATCACAGAACATCCAATTCGTCTACCCGAATTCTCTGTATGTGGATTTTTGCACTACAATGGAAATAATCTGAAAACTCAAAAAGGACTTGCCGCTCAATGGATTTATTCATAGTCAAGCATTTTGATCATCTCCTAATGAAATGATTATCGTACACAAGCAGGAGAATTGTTATAGGTGATTCTTATAATATCTTTACTAAGCCTGCCGCAAATACGAGGTTTGACATTTTTTACGATGATAGCAACTGCCAATAGCTGCAATTACCAATTAATCACAACTACTCTATCAAAGTTCTTCCTTGTACCATCAACTACTACGGTTTTAGCAGTTAT
>CADBQK010000024.1 GCA_902796775.1 uncultured Lachnospiraceae bacterium | reverse complement strand
GTGGCCAGTACCTATGATATGTGTGCTCGTGCGTTTGAGGCGGGCTGGGCCGGTGCTGCTTTTAAAACGATCTGTTCCTTTGATATTCATGAAGCATCCCCCCGGTTTTCTGCCATTGCAGGCGATAATGGAAGCATTATCGGATTTAAGAATATCGAGCAGCTTTCCGATCACAGCGTAGAGGAAAACATGGAAGTATTCCGGCGGCTGAAGGAGAAGTATCCCTCAAAATTCATTTTGGCCTCCATAATGGGACAGAATGATGAGGAATGGGAAAACCTGGCACGACTTTGTGAAGAGAATGGTGCTGATGCCATAGAGCTGAATTTTTCCTGCCCGAATATGGCAGATGGAGGACTTGGTTCCGACATTGGACAGGTACCGGAGCTGGTAGAGCGCTTTACAGCGGCAGCCAGGCGCGGGACGAGGATTCCGATCCTTGCAAAGCTGACTCCGAATGTGGCACAGATGAGTCCTGCAGCAGAAGCGGCGCTGCGCGGCGGAGCCGATGGCATTGCAGCCATTAATACGATCAAGAGTATTATCGGAGTCAATCCGCATACCTATGTATCTTCACCGGCTGTCCACGGGATGTCTGCTGTAGGCGGATACAGCGGGAATGCTGTTAAGCCGATCGCTCTTCGCTTTATTGCTGAGATGGGCCGGAATCCGGCTCTTTCCGGGATGCATATCAGCGGAATGGGCGGGATAGAGTCCTGGAGAGATGCTCTGGAGTATATCATGCTGGGTGCCGGCAGTATACAGGTCACGACAGCAGTCATGCAGTATGGATACCGTATTATTGAGGATCTGAAAGCAGGATTAAATTATTATCTGGCGGAAAAGGGTTTCCATAGTGTTGAGGAAGCACGGGGGCTTGCTCTGGACACCGTCAGTGAAACCACGGATGTTCTGGAGCGGGATACGGTCATTTTCCCGAAATTCCAGCAGGAAAAATGCATAGGCTGCGGCAGATGTGTGATTTCCTGTGCAGATGGAGGGCACCAGGCGATCCGGCTGGATGAAAACAGAAGGCCTGTTCTGAACGGAAAGAAGTGTGTGGGCTGCCATCTTTGTGTGCTGGTATGTCCTGTAAGAGCAGTTATTTCCGGTCGAAAGCGGGTACAGAAGAAATAGATAATAAGTACCAGCGTACTTAGGCAGAATAAGAGGTATTTTCAGTATGTACAGACAAGAAATCACCCATTACAGCCACCATCTTGACAGAGAGATGCATATTATGGTCTATGGACATGATGGACTGCCGTTTCTGGCTTTTCCGACACAGGATTCCATGTGCCATAATTATGAGGATTTCGGGATGATCAATGAGCTCCGGGATTATCTGGAGAATGGCCGGATCCGTTATTTTGTGGTCGATACCGTGGACAGTGAAAGCTGGTCGCCAAAAGACTGGGATAAAAGCTTTCGCGCAGCAAGGCAGGAACAGTATTATCACTATATTACAGAGGAAGCGGTTCCTTTTATACTGGACTGGACCGGAGGCTGGCTGCCTGTCACGACAGGCTGCAGTATGGGTGCCAATCATGCGCTCAACATGTTCCTGCGCAGACCGGATCTGTTTTCCGGAGCGCTTTCTCTTTCAGGTGTATTTGACAGTGACTGTTTCTTTGACGGCTGGATGGATGAGACACTCTATATGAATTCTCCTGAGAGATATCTGCCGAACATGTCTGCAGATCATCCTTATGTGGATTTGTACAATCAGAAAGAGATCATCATTTGTGTTGGACAGGGAGCATGGGAAGAGGACGGTGTGCGCTCTGTCCGTTTTCTGCAGCAGGTTTTCCAGGAGAAAGGCATCCATGCATGGTGTGATTTCTGGGGATATGATGTCAATCATGACTGGCCCTGGTGGTTTACGCAGATGCATTATTTCCTGCCTATTCTGCTGGACAGGCTCTGCTAGTTTCAACTTTGATATAATACCAGTTTCAGCCCGGGTGAAAAGCCGGTTTCAGCTTTGGCAAAAAAATGGTATTCCGGACGAAAACCGCAGTCAGTACCTGGAAGCAGGGAGAACTGTATTCCTATGTATGCATATAAATACCGGTACACTGTAATCATTTCCTGAGAGAGGAGGGCAGCTTATGAATTTTGTGTTTATTTCCCCCAATTTCCCCTATACCTACTGGAATTTCTGTGACAGGCTGCGCAGAAACGGAGCCAATGTACTGGGGATTGGTGATGCGCCGTACGATGGGCTCGAAGAGGGACTAAAGTCTGCCCTCACTGAATACTACAAAGTAGACTCTCTGGAAGATTATGATCAGGTTTTCCGGGCTGTGGCTTTCTTTTCTTTTAAATACGGGAAGATCGACTGGATCGAATCTCAGAATGAGTACTGGCTGGAGCAGGATGCCCGCCTCCGTACAGATTTTAATGTGGAAACCGGGATCAAGAGTGACAAGATCGGTTTTATCAAGGAAAAGTCCATGATGAAACAGATGTATCTAAAAGGTGGGATTCCGACTGCCCGCCAGATTCCTGTCACCACACTCGAAGCAGCGAAGGAGTTCATAAAAGAAGCAGGATATCCTGTTATTGTCAAGCCGGACAATGGTGTTGGCGCGGCAAATACCTGGAAGCTCTCTGACGACGAGCAGCTGAAAGCTTTCTTTGACGATCTGCCGCAGATTCCCTATGTTATGGAAGAGTTCATTTTCGGCGATCTTGTTTCCTATGAAGCAATTCTGGACAAGGATGGCGAGCCTCTGTTTGAAAATATGAATGAATTTCCTGTCCCTGTAATGGATGCGGTCAATGACGATCTGAACCTGTATTATTACAATCGTCCGGAAGTAGACCCGAAACTCCAGGCAGCCGGCAGAAAAACCGTAAAGGCTTTTGGCGTAAACAGGCGATTTGTACATCTGGAGTTTTTCAGATTGACCAAAGAAAAGAAGGGACTGGGCAAAAAGGGTGACTATGTAGGCCTGGAAGTCAACATGCGCCCGCCGGGAGGCTATACTCCGGATATGATCAATCATGGTCATTGTGCAGACGTATATCAGATCTATGCCGATATGGTAACCTTTAATGAGCTGCGTCACAGTTATGACCAGGAAGGCTATTACTGCGTGTACTTCGGACGCAAAGACAACCGTCCGTATGAGCATTCTCATGAAGATATCATGGAGTGTTACGGTGCGCAGATGGTCATGCAGGAGGAGATGCCGCAGATGAACTGGCCTCAGATGGGCCGCTTTATGTATATGGCACGATTTAAGACCCTGGAGGAAGTTCAGGCGTATATCGACTACCTCCAGGCCTGAAAATAGCATAGTGAGGCTTAATAAAAACAAGAACTGCAGGCTATTGTGAGTCTGCAGTTTTTTATGATTTAAAGGGAAAGATTGCCGGGCGGTGGAGCATATGTTTTTGTTTTTTGGCGGGAAAGATAGCTAGACAGGAAGGCAGATCATCCCATAAGGGCAATCAGACTTTACAAATCTGGAAATCAGATTGTCAATAGCAGAAAAGGATGGACAGATAATAACAATCAGGATTAGCAAATTTGCAAATCTGATTGCCGGCAATTCATAGGGATAAACAGGCAAAGGCAATCAGAAAATAGGATTTGGCAGAACCTGATTGCTTTAAGTGAGAGGGTGGATCATCGTATATGCAATCAGATAGTTTAATAATTGATAAACTGATTGCCAGGCACATACCTGATTGAACTGAACAGAACAACCAGATTAGCAATTATTTTAGAAATGATTGCTGAGAATATGTTTGATGAACAGTATAGAGCAACCAGGTTAGTGAATAAATGGGAAATTGATTGCCATGTGTGAAATGAACAGTAAGTATTCCGGCAATCAGTTTGTTTAATCTGTATAATCTGGTTGCCGGAATCAGCGCTGAAAGAGATGTAAAGGTAAAGAATGCCTGTGGAAAAGCATGCCGGATGCAAATTATGCCAGAGGCAGATTAGATTTGCGGTAAAGACAGATCTGCAATAAAGACATATCTGCAATAAAGACAGATTTGCTGTAATGGCGGAGTTATGATAGATGCGGATGTATGTTAGAGACAAATGCATGCTTAAAGCCAGATGTTACTTTCTGGTCAGCTTATCTTTTATACGCGTACGATTCTTCAGGAAGCGGTGAAGAAGCCAGATTGCAAATAAGGCTCCGCATCCTTCTCCGACAGGCAGGGCGGCAGCAAGTCCTGTTTCGCCGAATATTCTGTCAAGCAGGTTCATAAAGGGAATATAGAAGACCAGCTCCCGCACAAAAGCGTGAAGCAGAGTTCCTCTGCCGTACCCCATGGCCTGCATACAGAAGGAGGAATGATAGTTGAGGAATTGTACTGGTGAAGCGATGCAGCGGATCCTCAGGAAGAGAGCGGCGTAGCTAAGTGTTATAAGCGCTGTCTGTGCTGTCTGTGCATCACCTGCAGAAGTGCTTAGGAATATACGGGAAACAGAGCCGGCCATCAGTTCAAAGAGGGCTATGCAAAGCACGGAAATTGCAAGGCCTGCTCTTCTGGCAGTGCGGATTACTTCATTCATCCGATTATAGTTGCCGGATGAATAATTGTAAGCCACGATAGGAAGCATTCCCTGACAGATTCCGATATTAACTGCATTCGGGATACGTTCCACCTTCATGACAATACCCATGCCAGCAAGAACCAGATCATTATGTGCAGCTGCCAGGATATTGACAGAGATATTCGCCACGTCAAATAAACCGGTCAGTACAGCTGATGGTATACCCACTGCAAAGAGTGCTCTCCTGTTTTCCCGTTCGATTTTGGAGGCACTGGGCAGGCTGAAGCTGAGAGAAGATTCTTTTGATGCTTGCTGGTATGCCAGCATCAGATAGATACATGCAGCCGCATTGGATAAGGTGGTCGCAATCGCTGCACCTACTACCTCCTGTCCTTTTGGCAGCAGGACAAACATGAACAGAGGGTCCAGGATCATATTCAGGATCCCGCCCCCGCTCAGTCCCATACTGGCCTGGGCAGAATAACCGGTGTTTCTCAGAAGATGCGCCAGCACCAGCGATAAGATAGAGGGCAGAGCACCAAGCACTGTGACGATCAGAGCATAGCTTCTGGCATATCCGTACGTAGCCGAAGAGGCTCCCAGAAAGTAAAGCACAGGTTTGAGAAAGATTTCGATCAGCGATGCATAAAGCAGCGCAATTACGATTGCTCCGTAAACTGCAAAAGCACTGACACTTTTAGCTTCATCCTTTTTCCCGGCACCCATCAGCCTGGCCACCAGGCTTCCCCCGCCGATTCCAAACAGATTGGATAACGCTACATTCATCATCACGATTGTCAGTGTGATCGTTGTTGCCGCCATCATATAAGAATTGCCTGTCCGGCCGATAAAAAAAGCATCTACCATATTGTAGATCAGATTGATCAGCTGACTGATGATCGTCGGAACCGCCATCGTATATAATGCTTTTGGGACAGGTGTCCGGGCGAATAAAGCTTCCTTATCCACAGAAGCGGTCATCACATTATACCTGCCTCTAACATCATGTCTGTATGATTTCTGTTTTCAACCATAGTATTGGCCATAGGTTTTCTATCTCCCTGTTTTTCTCTTTTGTATTTCAACGCTGTGACTTGGTCCCTTGCGGCGGGAACACTTTCAGCCTTGCAAATGTTTTCCAGTTGGGGGAACAGTTTCCAGTTGCGGGTACAGCTTTAACTATGTAATTAACTACAATAGATACCTATAAATAGTGTCCTTGATTTTCAGTGTGCTTAAAGGCATTCTGGATGTCTCCCAGGTCAGGATGAGATTTTGTCCGATTGTATATCCATTCCTCTCGTAATCGGCAATTCGGAAGAGCGAGTTTTCCACATACTCTGGAGAATCCATCATTCCCAGATGCTCCCAGAGTATTTCTTTTCTTCTGGGAACATCCAGGATCATGAAATCCGGATGGATCATTTTTCCATCCAGGCACAGGGGATATTCATATCTGTATGGAATTTCCAAACGGCTCAATGAATCAGCGATTAATATTTCAGATTTCGACCGGACTCTTTCTTGTTTTGCAGTATAATAGTCCGGGAAATCTTCAGGGAACCCCTTCTTTTCATAGGGGACAGCTTCCCAATTACTGACAAATATTTCATCCGGAATGATAATAGGCTCTATCAGTTCTTTTCTGCCAGCTGACAGTAAATAATAAATATCTTCCGGAGTGGAGGAGGGCTTCTTTTCGAGGTATGCCGCAATACTTTTTAATTCCTGTTCAGCAGCTTTTTTTAAAGCTTCTTCATAATCACGCTGGGCAATATCTTTTGCCAGAGCCTTGTTGGATGCTGGAATGTATTTTCCCTGAATATCATTTCGTTTTTTACGCAGATAATACTGTGTCCGCCCTTTTGAACGGCAGATCTTCAGTCTTCCTTCAGGATATCTTCCCTCTTTTGCTTGGACGCGGCCAATCAGTTCTTCCAGTTCTTCTTTCCTCTGTAAGAGGAGATCTTTTATCAGTTCTTGCATGTGAGATCCTCCTTTTTTTACACACAGCTTCTTTAAATAGTCGTAAATAATCGTGAGCAGATTTGCTTAAGCTGTTTATGTTATATAGAGGCTCTCTTTTTCATATTCAGTTATTCTTTTATCGGTCAGCTAAAAATGTCTATAATTGAAACGTAGGATATACTAGGCATACAGCAACCAGTTTTCTCTATTCGTGCAGCATGATTGCCTGTTTAGAGGCCAGGGAGGGCGTGTCAGGCAACCTATTTCCGATTATTCGGCCAGCTGATTGCCTGCAGGTGTACCATAGTACAGGCGAGTGGCAACCAGATTTCTCGATTCGTGCAGCATGATTGCCTGGTCAGTGGCTGGCAGAGGCTAAGCAGGCAGTCAGTTCCCGATTATTCGGCATTCTGATTGCTTTATCTTGTACATCTATCAGGTATTTACAATCAGATTTCATCCTCCAGGTATTTCTGATTAGAAAAAGGAGACGCCTCACGAAACATACTCCTATTTTACTCTTTCAAATGTTTATCTTCAACTTCTTATATTCTTTGATTTTTCATCTTGTATCAAAAATAACAAACAAGAAATAAGGAAAGAAGAGGGGGCATTTAACAGCATGAACCTGGGTTTCCCCAATCATTTCAGGTGATATTGATATTTGTTGTCGTTCCATTTCGATTTATGCTTGACAGCTTGAATGTTTAGGGGTAAAATGCTGTTTATTAAAGGCAAAGGCGTCTTGGAAGTAATTCC
>CADBQK010000023.1 GCA_902796775.1 uncultured Lachnospiraceae bacterium | reverse complement strand
TGACACCCACATAATCATTCTCCGCTTCCTGGCCGATGCGCGCCAGATCGGTATCTGTCACCGCAAATCTGTACAGTTCCCGCAGCATATAGCCGGTCAGGACTTCAAGCGATGCAGAAGAGGACAAGCCTGAGCCTTTAGGCAGATCGCCGTAGATGACCACATCAAACCCCCGGTCCAGCAGCATTCCCTTTTTGGCAAACGCCCAGATTACGCCCTTCATATAGGAAGGCCATTCAGGATCGCCAAGAGGATGCATCTCATCCAGAGAAGATGTGATCACACTCTCCTCAGCTGCATTTAATGAGCAGAAACGAAGGATCCTGTCCTCCCTTTTCTTTACAGCCGCACAGGTCCCCAGTGTCAATGCACAGGGGAACACATGCCCTCCATTATAGTCTGTATGTTCGCCGATGAGATTGACCCTTCCCGGTGCGAAAAAGCACCGGACTCCATCTGTATTTCCAAAATGCCTGTAAAAAGCATCCATACATTCCTGCTGCATTTTTTTCATATCCTGCCAAGTGCCTCCTTATCCTAAAAGGTGAGAAGATAAACCGGATCTTCCGGCTTCATCATATGGTAAGAGCCAAGCTTCGCAGAGCGGGATACTGCAATCTGCAGAATCTCCGGCTCGGCTCCGGATCCATTATCTCCTGCACCCTTTCTGTTTTTATCTTCTTCCGACAAAATCTCCGTCAGCAGAGCAATCGTCTCAAGTGTGACTGCAGTCGTGACAATTCGTACAGAGGGGTTCAGACCCTTAAGAAACCGTACGATTTCCTTCATATTACCTGAGCTGCCGCCAATAAAGGCATGCGTGGGTACAGGCAGATTCTCTCTGTCCTTATTCTGATATAAGCAATCCGGGGCAAAACCTTCCAGTATCTGCAGATTATCTGTATGAAATCTTTCTGCATTCTCCTTGATGAGCGCAATCCCTTCCGGTTTTTTCTCTATGGCAATGACGCGTCCCTCCGGCATGATCCGGGCGGCTTCCACAGAGACGGAACCGGTACCCGCCCCAATATCGTACAAAACGCTGTCCGTATGCAGGCGAAGCCGGGAAAGGATACTGCTCCGGATCTGCTCTTTCGTCATCGGAACCCTTCCCCTCACAAAACAGGTATCGGGCAAGCCGTAACTTACCAAAGGTATTGTATCTCTATTTGGACTCCACTCCAAGTAGATCAAACTAATCGGGGAAAAAGATTGATCGATGAAATCTGCCGGTATGCCGGAAAGGATAATCTCTCCTTCCTGCATCAGATCTGAACCGATCCATACGCGAGTCTCCTCCATGTGATATTGAATAAGCATATGGCAGACCGCAGAGACATCATCTTTACTGCCGAGAATAGCCAGAAGCCTGCCATAATACGCGAGCCGGACAGTAAGCGGTGCCTTTTTCCCATGCAGGCTCACCATCTTTACATCCTGCCAGGGTCTGCCGATCCTGTCCAGGAAGTGGATTGCAGAAGAGATCCCGCTGACCGGGCGGATATCAAAATCTTCTGATGCCTCTTCCTCCAGGATTTCACGCAGGCGGACAGCGCCGCTGAAAAAGCCGATGTCTCCGGAAAAAAGCACTGCCGTTTGACGGATATCCGGATTCTTCATCAGATAATCTGTCAGGTACCTGTAATCATATGTACAGAGCAGCTTTTTTCTCTCTCCCTGCAGCATAATCTCTATTTCTTCATTTATCTTCCCGGATATCCCTGTATCACCAGGAGCCATCCCCCCTTCAGCAGAATCATCATCCAGGGTCTTTCTGACAACACTTTCTGCTCCGGCTATCAAATCAGCATTGCGGATAGCCGTAAGCGCCTCGGCTGTCAGCTGCTCCCGGCAAAGTCCTGCTCCGACCAGGTATACACAACGCTTCGCAGTGATGCGCTCATCCTGCACTGCCGTTTCTCCGATACTCTCCTGCATTTTCTCTGCCGCCGGGCTGTCATCAAACCCGGCCCAGTCTGAAAGCCAGCATAGTGCATCTTTCATATCTATGTATTCCGCCTGCAGTCCTTTCAGTCCTTTATGCTCCTTTCTGATATCCTTCCCGGAACCAGTCGTTTTTTGAGCCATGGGCAGAACTTTCTCTTTCGGTCTGCGGATGATCAGGATATCGATTCCTTCCAGGGCAGCAGCCTCAATCTTCTCCGTAAAGCCGCCTGCTTTACCGCTTTCCTTTGTGACCAGTATCATTCTGCCGGCATACGAAGAGGCGGCAGTATCCGGTCCATCCTGCTCCGGATCTTCTTTCATCGTATGATTGGATGAGGTGTCCTTCTCCTTATCCAGGATATGGCGGATCAGGGCGCGGTTCATCCGGATGCCAAAGGGACCCTGCATGCAAAACAGGTGGTCTGCTCTGACGCCCAGCGAGGCGGCTTTTTCTACATTTTGTGCGTCAGGCAGGATGCGGACATAGACTCTGCAGGATGCATCACGGATCTTCATAAACTCCGCCAGGTCCTTGCTCCCGGTCGTCAGGAGGATCTGTCCATGATACAAATCCAGAAAATCTGCTGCACTCCGGATATCGTTTACAATGTACTCACGGCTCCTGAAGCTCTGCTGCAGGTCTGGCGAAGATCCTGCATCCTCTCTCTCTGTCACCGGCTTCTGCCAAATCTCTCTGCATTTCATATCATTCATGTCCGCATCTGCATCCTTCCGCAGCACACGAAGATACCGTGTTCCTGATGCCAGACAGGCATCCCGGATGTTTTCAGAAACAATCTCTGCATATGGATGGGTTGCGTCAATGGCCAGGTCAAAAGGAAGGCGCCGCATGAATTCGGCCATTTCCCCGCCGGAGAGCCTGCCTGTGTGTACATGAATATTTTCTGCGGCCGGCAGCAGTTTTCTGCCGTATTCACTGGCCACACAAACTGTCACAGCCACCGTCTCCCGGCCAGCCAGATATTCTGTGATCGCTCTGCCCTCGCTTGTCCCTGCAAAAAGCAGGACTTTCTTCTGCCTTCCCATGAAACTGACCCTTTCCAAAAACAGCCAATGACTGACAGAGTCTGCTGCCATGCCATTGGCTGTATCTAAATCTGCAATTACTTACGCCTGCACAGTCTTGATAACTGCGATCACGATGACCAGGTCTTCTTTCTCGTCACAGTTCTCAATGCTGTGCATGTGATGCTCCCTGCAGATAGCTACATCTCCAGGTCCGAGGATGTACTCTTCCCCGTCATCGACCATCTTGGCCTTTCCGGAAATGATAGTAATCGACTCCTCATTGCCGACATGCTCATGATATCCCAGGGAAGCCCCCGGAATCAGTACCAGCCTGGCTACGATATCCGCGTTGTCTGTAAAAGTGTCCTTCGTAGCGCTGTTGTACTTCTGCACATACTTCTTGCCGCCCTTCATGTTCTGGATAATCTCAGGCTTATTGTCTGCCAGTCGAATGATCATGTTCCTTCCTCCTTTTTATGAATGCTTTTACAGCCTTAGTCTCCTGTTTACAAATGCCGCTGCCAGTGTGATACCGGTATATGTCTGTTTCTGGATGACAGACAATGCAAATGCTTCTCCTTCAGCCTGCCTCGCGTCCTCAGCCGCTGCCATGAGTGCGGCTCTTTCACAGACATTGTCAGTGCCGGTATGCATATGAACGAATTGCGAAGAGGAAAAGTCACCCTCCATCGACATCAGCTGGGCAGCCGAATAAGTATGGAACTTCAGCTGATAATATTCGCAGGCCTCCAGGATCCCCTCCTCTTCCTTTTTGATATCGATGGAAGCGAGACCCGTGATCGCACGGTCATGGAGCCCGAAAGTGGTAACAAATTCCGTGAGGGCTGATTTGATGGCATCCCCGGACATCCCTTTTTTGCACCCGATCCCGATCCAGAGACAGGACTCCGGGACCAGCAGCAGGGCAGAATGATCTTCCGGCGGCATCTGACAGCTGATGATAATATCCGCATCCGCTGAATCCTCGACCCACAGCAGATGGTTTTTGATGACCCCTGCCGCTGATAAAGCGCCATAAGGGAGCTGTGTCCGGGGGCAGCTGATACGCAGTGTATGTCCCTCCAGCATCTGGCTGATGACTCTTTTCGTCTTCATACGGTCCGTGATGAACAGCTTGTTTTTCGCAGCAAAAGTATCTACGGAAAATAAACCATGTACATCAGTTGCTGTGGTGATGACTGGTACTGCACCTAAGAGACCTGCAATCTGTACTGCATATTCGTTTGCGCCGCCGATGTGCCCGGACAAAATGGGAATCACATACTGTGCAGCCGTATCTATGACGAGCACCGCAGGATCCTCGTACTTATCCTTGACATAAGGAGCGATGCAGCGCACCGCGATCCCTGCAGCACCAATAAAAATGATCAGGTCGCAGCTGTCAAACATCCGGCCCGCCCATTCTCCCGGGGAAATATCCATTTTCTCAAGCCCGCTTTTGCTGTTCGCCCAGCGGGACCACTTTGGAAGAACATAGCCCCGGCACTCCCAGCTCTCCAGCCCGGAAAAATACCTCTGTAATCTGAAAGAGATCCGGTTCCCCTGCTCGGTAAAGCTGATCATGGCCGCTTTTTTCATGCTGCTGTTTCCTCTCTATCTAGATCTTTATGCTTCCAGTATAACAATTAATCAGGTTAAGTACAAGATTATATGCTAAGGTCAGCAAAAGGTATTTTGCTGTTTACGGGACAGTAATTCCTCAAAGTTTCTGCTGCATCCAAGCAGGCCGAATTCATAAGAGAACATGGCAATTCCGATTTCAATGCCTGTACCTGCTCTCCTGGCCAGATGTCCGGCGGCTTTTTCAATGATCAATGACATTGTATCATCAAGCGGGTACTCTTCTGCCAGGATAGCCAGCGCCCCATCTGTGGTCGGACATGCCAGCATCCGGCGGCAGGTATCCGCATCCGCCCCGGCCAGAAGAGCATTGGACGCAAGGATCTCCAGCCTGGCATCCGCCATAGAGGAATGCGTATTCATGATTCCGCCGGCCAGCTTGACGAGCTTGCCGATATGCCCTGCCAGGACCAGAGCCGCTGCTCCCTCACTAACCGCCAGATCAATGCTCTCCCCGATAAAATTGGATATCTTGATCACCCTGTCCGGATCAATTCCAAACCGGCTCTTTAAAAAATCCAGCCCGTAATTCCCGGGCGCCATCAGAAGGATACGGCTCTTTTCTGTCTCCTTCTCCGATCCTGCTTCCATCCCGGAAGCTTCCTTAGGCAAAACGACAGGCTCTGCCTTCTGCCCCATCTCCTGCAGCGCCAGCTCCTGGCGGATCCGTACACGAATCGTATCCAGCAGTGCTTTTTCACTCATAGGTTCTACGATCCCGCTTGTACCCAGAACGGATAAGCCGCCCTCGATTCCCAGCACCGGATTCAGGGTGGATAAAGCCTTTTTTTCTCCGCCCGGTATGGAAATCGTCACCTGCACGCCGCTGCAGCCGCCAGTCTTTTCCATAACCTCAGATACAGCCTGCCGGATCATCTGTCTGGGTACCGAATTGATAGCTGCCTCTCCGGGCGGCTGGTCAAGCCCCGGCATGGTCACCCTGCCGACCCCCTCGCCGCCGTCAATCAAGATTCTGCTGTCCCCGTCAGGAAGCATGCTTACCCTGGCATGCACCTCCATGCCATTTGTGATATCCGGATCATCTCCCGCATCTTTCACGACGCAGCACTGTGCCCATCCCTCTCCCTGCCAGTTCCCGGCAATCTCCAGAGATACGGTCTCACCGGATGGCAGAATGACGGATACACAAGGCAGCTTCTCAGAGGCAAACAACGCCGCAGCCGCAGCTTTAGCTGCAGCAGCGGCGCAAGTTCCCGTCGTAAAACCTTTTCTAAGGAAATCTTTCCCCTTCTGTACGTATGATTCCATGTCACATCCCTGTTCACAACGTTTACAGTAATAAAGACATCAAAGGGCTTATTGTTTACTGTCCCTTTAGGATTTCTTCGGCTTCTTCCCTTTTGCTTTCACGCTCTTTTTCTTCTGAACGGAAAAGCCAAAACGCCCGAGATGCTCCCCCAGGGCATAATACTGACCATGTGAATAGACGATCGGGTCTGCCTTTGACAAGTCAAAACTGCCCCGCTCATCCATATAAGCTTCATCCACATACACAGCAGCAGCCTTTGCCAGGAACATATCATGGCTGCCCAGCTCCAGGATCTGTGTGACGCGGCAGGCTATGCAGACCGGACTTTCTGCGATCATCG
>CADBQK010000022.1 GCA_902796775.1 uncultured Lachnospiraceae bacterium | reverse complement strand
TCATGCCGATTTTGATGACCGGATCGTTATGGCCAAAAAGCAGGGGCATGAGGTCCCTACACATGATCTCATCAAAACGCCCGGGCAAATCGAAAAGATCCGGGCAAGCGCCAGGATCAATATTGCAGTCCTGGATGAGGTGGCGGATAAGATCCGGGCCGGTATGAGTACAGAGGAGATCGATCAGATTGTATATGAGACCACCACGAAAATGGGTGGTATCCCGGCACCGCTCAATTACGAAGGTTTTCCCAAGAGCGTTTGTACATCCATCAATGAAGAGGTGTGTCACGGGATTCCCTCCCGGGATATCATCCTGAAAGATGGGGATATTATCAATGTGGACTGTTCTACGATCCTGGATGGTTATTTTTCCGATTCCTCTCGTATGTTCTGTATCGGAGATGTGTCTCCGGAGAAAAAGAAGCTGGTAGATGTTGTCAGGGAAAGCGTATACCTCGGTCTTGAGGAGGTCAAACCTTGGGGCTACCTGGGAGACATGAGCCAGGCAGTGCACGATTATGTGACAAAGCACGGCTACAGCGTTGTCCGCAACATCGGAGGGCATGGTGTGGGCCTGGAGTTTCATGAAGAGCCCTGGGTCGGCTACATCTTCCGGCGGGGCACCCAGATGCTGATGGCACCCGGCATGATGTTCACGATCGAGCCCATGGTCAATATGGGTACCCATGAGGTGACGGTAGATCCGGTCAACAACTGGACTGTACGTACCGTTGACGGCAAGCCATCTGCCCAGTGGGAGATCCAGGTACTGGTGACAGAGGATGGACATGAAGTGATTTCATATTAAACTTGTTAGCTTGTGAAAAATGAGGGGTCAGAGAGGATCCTTTGGCCCCACCTGGTTCCCCGCTGCTAGGCAGCGGGGCGTTTGGATTATTAGCAGATCATGTTTTTCCGGATTGGAGGAAAAGCCGGGACGGGAAAGCAATCGTACAGGGTATCGAGTACAAACAGGGCAGGAGGTCACAGGATGTTTGGATGGATCGCGTTGACCGCAGCAGGTGCGCTTGCAGATCTCGGGATCAGGCATGTGGTATCGCATCAGCTTGAAAACGGGGAGGAAAAGAGCCTGGCTGACGGCAAAGTAGTTGTGACTAAATTTGAAAACAGCGGAGCGATGTGCGGGATCCTGAAGGATGAGCCGCAAAAGCTTAGAATAATCTCGTCAGCAGCAATGGGGATGGCAGCAGGATGGTTTTTCGCAAAGCTGTTTGGAAAGCGCCCGCTGCCGGAGCAGCTGGGAGCTTCCATGATGACTGCCGGAGCAGCGGCTAATGTCTCCGAGCGCCTGGCCAGGGGGAAGGTGACGGATTATCTTCGATTTCCGTTCCTGCCCGGGAAAGCCGGCAAACTGGTCTATAATATCGGGGATTTCCTGATATTCTCCGGAACGTTTCTGAGTATCCTGTGTGACATTGCAGGTGCCTTTGGAAAAGGGAGCAAGTCTGAGTAAGAATCGGAGGGAATCTTAAATGGCGGTGAAATATGTATTTGTAACCGGAGGGGTCGTTTCCGGCCTCGGGAAAGGTATTACGGCATCTTCACTGGGCCGGCTGCTCAAAGCCAGAGGATATGCCATCACTATGCAGAAGTTTGATCCCTATCTGAATGTGGATCCCGGTACGATGAATCCTTACCAGCATGGAGAGGTATTCGTAACGGATGACGGGACGGAAACTGATCTTGATATCGGGCATTATGAGCGCTTTATCGATGTTTCCCTGACCAAAGATGCGAATGTGACCAGCGGGAAGGTCTTCTGGGACGTGCTGACTGCTGAGCGCAGAGGCGATTTTGGAGGGAATACGGTCCAGGTCATCCCCCATATCACAAATGCGATCAAAGAGCGTTTTTACAAAAGCAGGCTGCAGCCGGATGATCCTGAAGAAAAAGAGGATGAAAACAGTGTCCTTGGCAGACCCGGACAGACTGAAATCGCCATCATCGAGGTAGGCGGCACGGTAGGAGATATCGAGAGCCAGCCCTTCCTGGAAGCGATCCGGCAGTTTCAGCATGAAGTCGGCCATGATAACTGCATGCTCATCCATGTTACCCTGATTCCCTACCTGGAGTCCTCCGGGGAGCTGAAGACCAAACCAACTCAGAATACGGTCAAAGACCTGCAGGGACTCGGCCTCAGGCCTGATGTGATCGTCTGCAGGAGTACCAGACCGATCGAGCAGGAGGTAAAGGATAAGATTTCCCTTTTCTGCAACGTTGATACCCGCAATGTTATCGAAAATCTCAATGTGGAGGTGCTGTACGAGGCTCCGCTTGCCCTGGAAAAGGAAGGACTGGCCAAAGTGGTATGCCGCCGGCTGTACCTTGAGTGTCCTGAGCCTGATCTGTCAGACTGGATCGAGATGGTGGATAACTGGAAGCATCCGTCTGAAAAGGTCAGGATCGCCCTGGTGGGGAAATATGTGCATTTACACGACGCATATATCAGTGTTGTGGAGGCTTTGAAGCATGGAGCTTACGCTAATGGGGCAGAAGTAGAGATAGAGTGGGTGGACTCGGAGCTTGTAAATCCGGATACAGCCGATGAGATGCTGCGGGATGCAGACGGGGTCATCGTTCCCGGAGGGTTTGGCGTCCGGGGAATCGAGGGCAAGATCGAAGCGATTCGTTATGCCCGCGAAAGGGGGATCCCCTTCCTGGGGCTGTGCCTGGGTATGCAGATGGCTATTGTAGAATTTGCACGTCATGTCCTGGGACGTACGAAAGCCCAGAGTACGGAGATCGACCCGGATACACCGGATCCGGTCATCCACATCATGCCGGATCAGCACGGTGTGACAGATCTGGGCGGGACGCTCCGCCTGGGTTCCTGGCCCTGTGTGCTGAAGGAGGGTTCCAAAGCCAGCGCCCTGTACGGGGAGAAGGTCGTACATGAGCGGCACAGACACCGCTATGAGGTAAACAATGCATACCGGACCCTTCTCGAGGAGGGAGGATTGTCCCTGGCCGGGCAGTCTCCTGACGGCAGGATTGTTGAGATGATCGAGCTTCCTTCGCATCCCTGGTTTGTAGCCACACAGGCACATCCCGAGCTCAAATCCAGGCCCAACAAGCCGCATCCGCTTTACAAAGGCTTTACACAAGCCGCTATCCAGCACAAACACAAAAAGGAAAAGATGTCAAGTTGAATAGGACAGCATATGTTCTGCATAAGAGAGGATAACTGCCGAAGATCTGCATCAGCAGGTTTCGGAAGGGAGACAATACTATATGGAGAATAATTATAATAATAAAAGAGGCCCCGCATCTTCCGGCGGCGACAACAATAATAAGGACGATATGAACAAGCAGAGCCTGCTGATCATGATCATAGCGGCACTGTGCATGATGATGGTTATCCAGTTCTTTACCGGGAAGATCAATACCTCCGGCAAAAAGGAAGTCACCTACAGTGAGTTTACCAAGTATGTGGAGGATGGGAAAGTCGAAGAGGTGACTTTCGACAGTGACCGGATCACCTTCAAGCTGAAAGAGGATACCGCCAGGGAATATTATACCGGCGATGTCGGAGATGAGCGTATATTTGAGCTGCTTGATAAACACGAAGTAAGCTATCAGAAGAAAATTATCGACACATCCACCTATGTCATCTCCAATATCCTGTCCTTTGTGCTGCCCATGGTGGCCATGGTTGGGATCATGTTCATTTTTTACCGCTATGCCTTCAAAAATGGCGGCGGTATTATGGGTGTTGGCAGAAGCAATGCCAAGATGTATGTCCAGAAGAGCACCGGGGTGAACTTCAACGATGTAGCCGGGCAGGAGGAGGCAAAGGAGTCCCTGACAGAAATCGTGGATTTCCTGCACAATCCGGAGCGCTATACCAGTATCGGAGCCAAGCTTCCAAAAGGCGCTCTGCTGGTCGGCCCTCCGGGTACAGGCAAGACCCTGCTGGCAAGGGCAGTAGCCGGCGAAGCAGGTGTCCCCTTCTTCAGTCTGTCCGGATCCGACTTTGTTGAGATGTTCGTCGGTGTCGGCGCATCCCGTGTCCGTGATCTGTTTAAACAGGCATCCCAGAACTCGCCCTGCATCATCTTTATCGATGAGCTGGATGCCATCGGCAAAAGCCGTGACTCCAGGATCGGGGGGAATGATGAGCGTGAGCAGACGCTGAACCAGCTGCTGGCGGAGATGGACGGATTTGATCCCGCTAAAGGTATCATTATCCTGGCAGCCACCAACCGTCCGGAGATCCTGGACAAAGCCCTGCTGCGTCCCGGCCGTTTCGACCGGCGCATCATTGTGGAAAGGCCTGACCTGAAGGGCAGGATCGATGTCCTGAAAGTACATGCCAGGAATGTCCATATGGATGAGACTGTAGACTTCAAGGAGATCGCTCTCGCCACCAGCGGAGCGGTCGGCTCCGATCTTGCGAATATCATCAATGAAGCAGCACTTCTGGCCGTGCGCAATCACCGCAACGCTGTTTCACAGAAAGATCTGTTTGAGTCTGTAGAAGTCGTCATTGCAGGTAAGGAGAAGAAGGACAGGGTGCTGAGCACGCAGGAGCGCCGGATCGTTTCCTACCACGAAGTCGGTCACGCACTTGCAGCTGCCCTGCAGAAGCATTCCGAGCCTGTCCAGAAGATCACCATTGTCCCCAGGACCATGGGTGCGCTGGGCTATACCATGCAGGTGCCTGAGGAAGAGAAGTACCTGATGAGCAAGGCTGAGATCGAGACAGAGCTGGTTACCCTGCTGGCAGGACGTGCAGCCGAGGAGATCGTATTTGACAGTATTACGACCGGTGCTGCCAACGACATTGAAAGGGCAACCAATCTGGCCCGTGCCATGATCACGCAGTACGGTATGTCCGAGGAGTTCGGACTGGTCGGACTGACGACAACAGAGGATAAATACCTGACCGGCAGACAGGTGCTCAACTGCGGCGAGCAGACTGCATCCCGGATCGATGAGGTCGTTATGCGCGTCCTGAAGGACGCTTACGAAAAAGCGCTGAACCTTCTGAAGGGGAACCGCAATGCCCTGGACCAGATCGCTCAGTTCCTGATCGAGCGTGAAACGATCACAGGCAAAGAGTTTATGGATATTCTTGAGCGGGTACAGGCAGAAGAGAAAAAAGCCGCCCAGCTGGAAGAGCAGGCACAAGCTGCTGTCCGGCAGCGTGCCCAGGAGCTTGCCCGGCAGGCTGAAGAGCAGCCGCAGCAGAGCGCAGAGGAAGCGCAGCAGGCTGCAGAGAAAGTACAGCAGACCACACAGGAAGCTGCTGAGACTGTTTCGCAGGAAACCATAGGCCAGAGCGTGCAGGCCGCAGATCTCAGTGAAACTGAAGGGCTTGGCACAGAGAGTGATAGTTGATGTGATGTTTGATATAGAGGAGGAGCTGAAAAAACTGCCGGCCAGTCCGGGTGTCTACCTGATGCACAATGCGCATGACGATATCATTTATGTCGGGAAAGCGCGAATACTGAAAAACCGTGTCAGGCAGTATTTTCAGAACAGCCGCAATCTGACCCCCAAGATCCGGCAGATGGTCAGCCATATAGCCCGTTTTGAGTATATCATAACGGATTCCGAGGTGGAGGCGCTGGTCCTGGAGAACAATCTTATTAAGGAGCACCGCCCCCGCTACAATACCATGCTGCGGGACGACAAGACCTATCCGTATATCAAGGTGACAACGGGTGAAATGTATCCCCGGATCCTGCTGACGAGACGGATGCTGAAGGATAAGGCAAAGTATTTCGGCCCTTTTACCAGCTCCCAGTCGGTCAGGGACACCATTGAGCTTTTGCAGAAGACCTGCCATATCCGCAGCTGCAGCCGAGCTCTTCCGGCGAGTATCGGAAAAGAGAGGCCCTGTCTGTATTACCATATGGGACAGTGCGACGCCCCCTGCCAGGGGGCGGTGGCGCCTGAGCTCTATCAGGAGCATGTCGCACAGGCACTGAGCTTTCTGGGCGGTCAGTACGAACCGGTTATGGAGATGCTCACTGCCGGGATGAATGAAGCAGCGCAGAAGCTGGATTTTGAAAAAGCAGCGCAGTACAGGGATCTTCTGCAGAGTGTGCAGCATATCAGCCAGAAACAGAAAATCACCAGCTCCCAGGCAGATGACAGGGATGTCATCGCTTTTGCAGGCGAAAAGAATGAAGCAGTAGCTGTAGTCTTTTTCGTACGCAGCGGGAAGATCACAGGCCGGGAGCATTTTTATCTGACCGGAGTGGAAAACGAGGATCCGGGAGCGGTACTCGGGAGCTTTCTCAAGCAGTATTATGCATCGGCTCCCTTTGTTCCGGGCACGCTGCTGCTGCAGCACCTGCCTCCGGATGCGCCTCTGATCGAGGAGTGGCTGGGGAAGGTGCGCGAGCGTCCGGTCCATATCCGGGTGCCCCGGAGGGGAGATAAAGAGCGTCTGGTAGAGCTGGCAGCGGAGAACGCCCGGATGGTGATTGCCAAAGATATGGAAAAGATCCGTCTGGAGGAAGCGAGGACAACCGGCGCAGTGAACACACTGGCCGGGATGCTGGATATGCCTGCCGGCATCCGCCGCATGGAGGCTTTTGATATTTCCAATATCAGCGGTGTCATGACGGTCGGGTCCATGGTTGTTTTTGAAAACGGCAGACCCAGGCGCAACGCCTACCGGAAATTCCGCGTCCGCAGCGTGAAGGGACAGGATGATTATGCCAGCATGGAAGAAGTGCTGACGCGCCGTTTTTCCCATGGCCTGCGGGAATTATCCGGGCAGGAAGAGGGAGCATCGTTTTCCGATTTTCCGGATGTGCTGATGATGGACGGCGGGAAGGGACAGGTAAATGTAGCCCGGCGTGTACTGGATAAGCTCGGTCTTTCCATCCCTGTCTGCGGTATGGTCAAAGATGACCATCACCGGACCAGGGGGCTGTACTACCAGTCCAGGGAGCTTCCGATCGATACACATTCCGAGCTGTTCAAGCTGATCACCCGGATGCAGGACGAAGCACATCGTTTCGCCATCGAATACCACCGGAAGCTGAGAGGTGCTGGGCAGGTAAAGTCCGTTCTGGATGATATTCCGGGCATCGGACCGGCCAGGCGTAAAGCGCTGATGCGCTATTTTGGAGATATCGAAAAGATCAGGACAGCAGAAATCGACGAGCTTAAGCAGGCGGACGCTATGGACAGCCGGAGTGCGCTGGCTGTTTACCGGTATTTTCGTGAAGAAAAGCAGGCAGAGCCGGAGGGGCAGCAGACATCCGCTGAGCACGCAGATTCAGCTGAGCAGACAGATACAGCTGAGCGGACATATACAACTGAGCAGAGAGACAGCGGACCAGGGAGACTAGAAACATGGATATGAAAAGTACAGGCAATTACAGTGTAAAGCTGGCCAGGATCATAGAGAAATTTGAGCTGGTAAACCAGACACCGCTGGTCAATATCGACCGGATCCAGATCCGTCAGTCAGATATCAACCGTCCGGCGCTCCAGTTCGCCGGATTCTTTGACCATTTCGACAATCAGCGGATCCAGCTGGTCGGGAAGGTGGAGTGTGAATATCTGCGTTCGCATGATGAAGAATATATGGAGAGAATGATCGAGAAGATCTGCAAAAAGGGTGTCCCCTGCATCATCTTCTGCCGCGGCATCGAGCCCGCAGATCTTTTTCTGACCATGGGCAACCGCTACGGCGTCCCCATCCTGCAGACAGAGAAGTCCACATCCTCCCTGCTCTCGGAGATGAACCGTTTCCTGAAAAGCGAGCTCGCTCCGCGGATCTCGATCCACGGGGTACTGGTTGATGTTTTCGGCGAAGGCGTGCTGATCATCGGAGAGAGCGGTATCGGTAAGAGCGAAGCTGCCCTGGAGCTAGTCAAGCGCGGCCACCGTCTCGTGGCTGATGACCAGGTAGAGATCAAAAAGGTCAATGATGAGGAGCTGGTGGGCACTTCGCCCGATGTCATCCGGTATTTTATCGAGCTTCGCGGGATCGGCATCATTGATGTAAAGACCCTGTACGGTGTACAGAGTGTAAAACATGATACCACGATCAGCCTGGTCATTAAGCTGGAAGAATGGGAGAAGGAGCATGAATATGACCGTCTGGGCATGACAGAGGAGTATGAAGAGATCCTCGGAAACAAGATCGTCTGTCACAGGATCCCGATCCGTCCCGGCAGAAACCTGGCAATCATAGTGGAAACAGCAGCAATCAACCACAGGCAGAAACAGATGGGTTACAATGCTGCTCATGAACTGTACCGGCGCGTCACCCAGAACCTGGACGCAGAGCGCAGCGGCAGCAGCGACAAAAACGCATAAAACCTGTTAAAGGAGTACAGGCATACATGAATTCAGACTTTTACAATAAACTGGCCGAAGCTGTTGCAGATTCCCGTATCTGCACAGATGAGCCGATGAGCAATCATACCACATTCTGTATCGGGGGACCGGCAGATTTCCTCGTCTATCCCCGCGATGTACGGGCTCTCAGGGAGGGGATCCGTTTTTGCAGGCAGGAAGGAGTTCCCTTTTTTATTACCGGGAACGGCAGCAATCTCCTCGTTGGCGACGGCGGCTACCGGGGCGTCATTTTCAAGATCTGCCGGACACTGGATGATATCCGGGAGAGGGAAGAGAAGGATGAAGCAGGTCTGGGGCATCTCTTTGTAGAGGCAGGTGCCGGCGTTATGCTATCCGCCTTCGCTCACCGGATCTGCAGCCTTGGTTATACAGGTGCGGAGTTTATGACCGGTATCCCCGGGACGCTCGGAGGTGCCGTGACGATGAATGCCGGAGCCTACAAGAGGGAAACGGCTGACAACATTCTATGGGCGCAGGTCATGGATCCGGAAGGAAATGAGCAGCAGCTAAGCAAAGAAGACCTTCACATGGGTTACCGTACCAGTGCCGTCATGAAGCAGGATCTGATCGTACTGCGGGCAGCCTTTTCCTTTGAGCAGGGCGACCCCGGACAGATCCGCGAAAAGGTTCGGGAGCTGACACAGGCGCGCCGTGAGAAACAACCCCTGGAGTATCCCAGTGCCGGCAGCACTTTCAAAAGGCCGGAAGGGCTCTTTGCGGGCAAGCTGATCGAAGACAGCGGGCTGAAAGGGTACAGTATCGGCAGCGCGCAGGTTTCCGAAAAGCATGCCGGTTTTCTGATCAACAGGGGCGGGGCAAGCGCAGCTCAGATGCGCAGCCTGATCACCCACGTCCAGAAAACCGTCTATGATCGATTCGGGGTCAGGCTGGAGCCGGAGGTCCGGTTCCTCGGCGAGTTTTAG
>CADBQK010000021.1 GCA_902796775.1 uncultured Lachnospiraceae bacterium | reverse complement strand
GGGCGGAATTTATTATTATCATCAAACTGCCCGCAGACAGTTATGCCGCAGTCTGATGCGTAAGCTTTGGAGAATTCTCCGAATGCACCATCCTCGTGATCTTCAACGATAAGCTTTTCATCACAGTTTTTTACGACATCGTAAATGATCTTTCTCATCTCTGATCGTTTAGTGACGGATGAAAAACCTATTGACTTCAAAAATCTGTGCACGAAAGCACCTCCTCATCATTTCAGTTGCATCATTTTTCAATTTTTTTCATTCCACCCATATATGGCTGTAAAGCAACCGGAATATTGACTGATCCGTCTTCATTCAGATTATTTTCAAGGAACGCAATCAGCATTCTTGGAGGAGCTACGACTGTGTTGTTCAATGTATGAGGCAGGTATTTTGCTCCGTTTTCGCCTTTCACGCGAATTCGAAGTCTGCGTGCCTGAGCATCACCCAGATTGGAACAGCTTCCCACTTCGAAATATTTCTTCTGACGCGGTGACCATGCTTCAACATCCACGGATTTCACCTTCAGATCCGCAAGATCTCCGGAACAGCATTCCAGCGTACGTACGGGAATATCGAGAGAGCGGAAAAGATCAACTGTGTTCTGCCATAATCTGTCAAACCACATCGGGCTGTCTTCCGGTTTGCACACAACAATCATTTCCTGTTTTTCGAACTGATGAATTCGATATACGCCTCTCTCTTCGATGCCGTGGGCGCCTTTTTCTTTGCGGAAGCAGGGTGAATAGCTGGTGAGGGTCTGAGGAAGCGATTCCTCATCGACAGTCTGATCGATAAATTTGCCGATCATGGAATGCTCGCTGGTTCCGATCAGATAAAGATCTTCACCCTCGATTTTGTACATCATGGCATCCATCTCAGCAAAGCTCATAACTCCCGTTACTACATCACTGCGGATCATGAACGGCGGGACATAGTATGTGAACCCTCTGTTGATCATGAAATCGCGCGCATATGAGATAACTGCCGAATGGAGCCTGGCTATATCTCCGGAGAGATAGTAAAAGCCTTCTCCCGCTACTCTTCTTGCGGCATTCAGATCAATTCCGTTGAATGATTCCATGATATCCGTATGGTAAGGAATTTCGAAATCCGGTACAACCGGCTCACCATATTTCTGAACCTCGACATTTTCACTGTCGTCTTTTCCGATCGGTACCGAAGGATCGATAATGTTCGGAATCACCATCATTACACTCTTGAGTTCTTCCTCAACTTCCTTCTCTCTGGCGGACAGTTCATCGATTCTTGCTCCGGATTCCGCTATCTGGCGTTTAATTTCCTCGGCTTCATCTTTTTTACCCTGACCCATGAGCTTGCCGATCAGTTTGGATGTTTTATTTCTCTCAGCCCTCAGGGCTTCAACTTCCTGTTTGATATCTCTGTTTTCACGATCCAGAGCGATAGCCTTGTCCACAAGGGGCAGCTTTCCGTCCTGGAATTTATTCTTAATATTCTGTTTTACAATCTCGGGGTTTTCTCTTAAAAACTTGATATCAATCATATTGTCTCCTTTATATTCTTTTCTCCTATATCGAAATTGACTGCTTTTCGAAGCGCTTCAACTTCCTCCTGACTGAGCATAACATATGATTCGCCTTTTACAATTTCCTTCATATATAAAAAGCAGTTATCTCTGCTATGTACAGCATTCAGAATCAAGCCTGAATTATTCTTGTCGAGCATGGCAAGCGCAAAACTGAGTTTTCCGCCGACATCATCAAATGCATCATACTTTTCGACGCCATATTTGCTGAATATCCGCTGGAAGTTTTCCTTGATTGCCCGAATATCATTATCATGATCTTCTTTTGCTTCAAATAATCTGTCGATCTGGGCGAATTTCCTGGTAAATTCCTTTTCCAGAGACTGTCCTTCCGCACCTTTCATAAACTGCTTATATTTCTGTTCAAGAAGGGAAAGTCTCATATTATTACTGATTACACTGATCAGCAGTATTACTGTCAAAACCAGCAGAATCAGAGTTATAACACCGGCATCTATACCCAGAGCGCCAAGTATTCCTGTCATATCCTGCCCTCTTTTTTCCGATAATCGTTTCTGAACAGTTTTCTGATATTTATGTGATACTGTTAATCAAATCAATAATACGCTCCAGCTCATCCCTGGAATAGTATTCTATCTCTATTTTTCCTGTATTATTCTTTTTCCGGTTTATGCTCACTTTTGTACCGAGTACATTCTTCATCTTTTCTTCAAGACTCTCATATAAAGCTTCCAGCCCGAGGTCAATCTTTTTCTCGGGTTTTTTCTTTGGAGGTTCCAGGATGCTCCGGACAATCTTCTCTGTCTCCCGAACGCTCAGCTTTTCATCAAACACTTTGGCTGCCAGTATTTCCTGCTGCTCCGGATGGAGAGGAAGGATTGCTCTGGCATGTCCGGCTGAGATCATTTCATCGATCAGCATCTGCTGAACCTTGTCTGTTAATTTGAGAAGTCTTAATGAATTTGTGATTGCGGTGCGGCTTTTTGCCACTCTTTCACCAATCTCATCCTGCTTCAGGTTAAATTCCTCGATCAGTCGTTTATATGCCTGAGCTTCTTCAATCGGATTTAAATCCTCTCTCTGAAGATTTTCTATCAAAGATATTTCAAAAACTTCCTGATCAGTGAACTCCCTTATTACAACAGGAACCTCAGTGAGACCAGCCATTTTTGCGGCACGCCACCTGCGCTCCCCGGCGATGATCTCATAGTAATCCGTTTTTTTGGACACTAAAAGTGGTTCAAGAACCCCGTACTGTTTAATGGACTCAGATAG
>CADBQK010000020.1 GCA_902796775.1 uncultured Lachnospiraceae bacterium | reverse complement strand
TATTGCGTATCCATTATGATTATCATATCATTTACAGATTCACTGAAAATAGATTTCAGGAAATGGAGAGGTCTCTATGGACTCCTATACTGAGCAATTTTATAATCTGGGACTGCAGAGTCTGGAAGAGGGCGATGAAGCAGCTGCTATGCAGTATTTTGAGCGGGCTGCTGACCAGGGGCTGGCTCCTGCACAATTCCGGCTGGGGCTGCTTTATGAAAACGGAAACAGTTCCTCCGGAAAAGATCTTAAAAAGGCCAGGCAGTATTATCAGAAGGCAGCAGAGCAGGATTATGCACCTGCCCAGTTCAATCTTGGATATTTGTACTGCCAGACACCCGGCGGCATGGAGCAGGGGATGTCTCTGATCCGCATGGCCGCTGAAAACGGGGATGAAGCAGCCAGTGAATATCTGCAGGCAGCTATTCAAGTTGAAGAAGAGCAGAAACGAAAAGAGAAGGAAACCAGGCGGATCCGCTCAAAGCTTAAAGCGCTCATTGCCAAAAAGGAGCTTTTCGTTACAGTTTCAGCTGTAACCAGACATCCCTATCTTACAGAATCTGCTGATCATTCTATGAAGCAAGTATGCCTGTACACCAATGAAAAGAATTCCCGTGAGGCAGCTTCCATACTGTCTGAAAAGGGATATCCGGCATCAAGCCTTCGTTTGCAGCAGAAAATATTTCTGCCTTTTTTCAGCGAGCTCTATACATTGGGAGTAAACGCACTCTGCGTGCATGACGGCAGGGAAAACTATGAAGCCATGCTGGCAGAGTTGGTGAAGAGGAAGGATATGACCGGACTGCCGACTGAAAAACGACCGGTGGAGAATCCGGATCTGCAGTATGCAATGCTCAGGTTTATGCAGGAAATCCGCTCAAAGACAGAAACGCCTGATCCCGCATACAGAAATAAGCTTGACAATGAGATGGTTAAGAGTCTGCTGACTGCACGTTATCTGCTTCCTTTTAAAGAGCCGCAGGCGGATACCCTTAAGGGGCAGGAGCAAAAATCCGGCCGCCAGATTCTCGTGATCACAAACCCGGCAGTAGGAAAAAAGCTTGTACCCGTATTTACGGATATGATCGAATATACCCGTTTTCAGGGAAGCTTCACAGGCAGCGGAAAGCTGAAACTGACAACAGCCGGGCTGGAGGCATTAGCAGGCATGGATCTTCCGGGAGAAATGGATGGATATCTGATCAATCCTTCTACCAGTGCTGTCCCGCTCCCTCTGGATTATATCCGCAGGATCGCCCGTAGGATCGAGCAGCTCCGTCAGGAACAGCAAAGCACTGCGAAATAAAAGATATAGAGGTCAGAATGAGGAAATTAGCGTTACGTGATGAGATATTGCTGAAGGTCGAAAAGCCCGCCAGATATCTGGGCAATGAGATCAATGCTGTTTATAAAAAGGTGCCGGAAGATGGTATACGTTTTGCCATATGCTTTCCGGATGTCTATGAGATTGGGATGTCCTATCTGGGTATCCAGATCCTGTATGATATGCTCAACGCCCGTCCGGATACCTGCTGCGAACGGGTATATTCTCCATGGACAGATCTTGATCAGGTGATGCGGGAAGAGAATATCCCGCTGTTTGCACTGGAAAGCCAGAATCCGGTCAGGGATTTTGATTTTCTGGGGATTACCCTCCAGTATGAGATGTGCTACACAAATATCCTGCAGATTCTGGAGCTGTCGCAGATACCGCTATTGGCTGCGGACCGCAGCGAGGAGGATCCGCTCGTGATCGGCGGCGGACCCTGCTGCTATAATCCGGAACCGGTCAGCGATTTTTTTGATCTGTTTTATATCGGAGAAGGGGAGACAGTCTACGACAGGCTGCTGGATCTGTACAGGGAAGAGAAAAAGGCAGGCTCCGGCCGCCGCAGTTTCCTTGAAAAGGCAGCACAGATCCCGGGTATTTATGTACCCTCCATGTATCATGTCTGCTATCAGGAAGACGGGACGATCGCATCCATTACTCCTGTATCCGAAATAATTCCTGCGAAGGTACAGCGCCAGGTGGTGACAGATCTGGACCAGGTACCTTATCCGGAAAAACCGCTGCTGCCATTTATCAAAGTGACCCAGGACAGGCTTGTACTGGAGATCATGAGAGGATGTATCCGCGGCTGCCGCTTCTGCCAGGCCGGCATGGTATACCGGCCTGACCGGGAGAGAGGGCTGGAGTTTCTGAAGGAGAAAGCGAGAAAGATGATCGCGGCTACAGGACACGATGAGATTTCTCTCAGTTCGCTTAGCTCCAGCGATTACAGCCAGCTCCCGGAGCTGACCCGTTTTCTTCTGGAAGAGTGCAGGCAGAAGAAAGTCAATATTTCCCTGCCTTCTCTTCGCGTGGATGCTTTCTCACTCGATGTGATGTCCCGCGTACAGGATGTAAAAAAGAGCAGTCTGACCTTTGCTCCGGAAGCGGGGACACAGCGTATGCGAGATGTGATCAATAAAGGCCTGACCAGGGAAGTGATCCTGGAAGGCGTCACGCAGGCATACCGGGGAGGCTGGAGCAGAGTCAAGCTGTATTTTATGCTTGGCCTGCCGACGGAAACAGATGAAGATGTAGAGGGAATTGCGATCCTGGCTGATGAGATCGCCGGCGCTTATTACACGATACCCAAAGAGGAAAGAGGCAAGACAAAACGGCCCCAGATCGTATCAAGTACATCATTCTTTGTCCCTAAGCCGTTTACGCCTTTCCAGTGGTGTGCCCAGGCGACCAGATCTGCTATCGAAGAAAAGAGAAAACTCCTTTCCCGCAAGATGAAGGAGATGAGAAACCATAAAGCACTGCAGTACAATTGGCATGATTATGATCTGAGCAGGCTGGAGGGGGTGCTGGCCAGAGGAGACAGACGGCTTGGAGCTGTGATCCTGGCCGCCTACCGCGGCGGCTGCCTGTTTGATGCCTGGTCGGAATGCTTTTCCATGGAGCGCTGGAAGGATGCCTTTGCAGCCTGTGCAATCGATCCGGACTTTTATACGGACCGGGAGAGGCCGCTGGATGAAGTACTTCCCTGGGATTTTATCGATGTGGGCGTGACAAAGGAATTCCTTCAGAGAGAATACTGCCGTGCATCAGAGTCTAGGGTGACTGAAAACTGCAGACAGCAGTGTGCCGGGTGCGGGTGCAGAAAATATGAAACAGGGGTTTGTTATGAAACTTAGGATCAAATTCGGGAAAAAAGGTGCAGTCCGGTTTATCGGTCACCTGGACATGATGCGGTATTTTCAGAAGGCTCTGCGCAGAGCCGGCTTTGATCTGACCTATACAAAGGGATTTCATCCCCATCCGGTCATGTCTTTTGCCTCGCCGCTTGGTCTCGGCCTGGAGAGCTGCGGGGAATATATGGACATTGAAGTGGAGAGTCTGGATGTGTCTGTACAGGAGATGAAAGAGCGGCTTCAGTCCCAGATGGCAGAAGGAATCGATGTATATCATATCAGTATCCTGGAAGAAACCGCCAAAAATGCCATGGCCTCACTGGCTGCTGCCGATTATCTTGTCTCTTTTCAGACAGACCCGGCTCTGCTGCAGCAAAATATCAGCAGTTTTCTTAGCCGGAAGGAACATATAACCGAGAAAAAAACAAAACGGGGCACTGCTCAGATCGATATCCGGCCTCTTGTATATGAACTAAGTGCAGAAGAGAATGAAAACATCAGCCTTTTCATGAAGCTGAGTGCATCCAGTGCCGCGAATGTGAAACCGGAGCTTGTGGTGAGCGAAGTGATGGGAGATGAGAGATATCTGGAGGATTCCTCGCTGCTGCGCATCTGCCGTATGGAGATGTATGCCAGACAGGAGGATGAACTATCGGATCCCTTTGTTCCTTTCAGTATCTACCAGTCCGTTTCATCATGATCAGCATGTGAAAAACAGTTTAAACAGAACGAAAACGAAGATATAGTTTTTTATTCATAATAATTTTTTATTGGATGTGCCGGATATACAGATGATCCGGTAAAAGAGGCTGCGGAAAATGGACAGAGAAATCGTGATCACTCGTCTGGGAGAACGATTGCTCAGCTGTCTGTATGAAGATGGACGGCTGGCTGAGATCTGGGCGGAAGAAGAAACCGGAGCTGTGCGGGTAGGAGATATCTATATCGGTCGAGTGAAGAATATAGCTGCGAACCTTCAGGCTGCCTTTGTGGAAATCCGTCCCGGTATAACCGGTTATTATTCTCTGAAAGAAAATCCCGTTCACTATACAGCTTCTTCAGATGAGAACAAAAAGCTGCATGCTGGAGATGATATTCTGGTACAGGTGGAAGGGGAAAATCTGAAGACAAAGGGCTGGAGACTGACCGGCAATATATCGCTGCAGGGAAGCCTGGCAGTCTGTTTTCCCTGGGGCTCGGGAACCAGGATTTCCCGTAAGATCAGGGATCCTGAAACCCGGGAAAGGCTCATGCAGCTTTCCGGAAATCTCAGGCCGGGATCTGAAGAATCATATTCAGGCTGGACCCTGCGTACCGATTCAGGAAGGGCATGTGGAGAGGATATTCTGCGGGAAATGAAGATGCTGGGCTGGAAGGCCCTGCATCTGAAAGAAGTTTATCGCAGCCGTCCTGTATTCAGCCTTTTGTATACCGGTAAGGGAAACTGGGAGGAGCTGGTGGACAGGTACCAGCATGACCCGGCCTGCACCATTCAGACAGATATTGCCGGTATCTATTCGAATCTGGAGGAGAGAATCCATGGGTCAGGCAGTAAAACCTGTATCCTCAGGGAATTGTATACGGATGATTCCTGGCCTCTGGTCAAATTAAAAGGTCTTGAAGCTCAGATTGAGAAAGCATTATCTAAGAGAGTCTGGATGAAATCGGGTGCCTCGCTGATCATAGAAGGGACAGAAGCATTGACAAGTATTGATGTCAATACCGGGAAAAACCAGTCCGGCAGGGATACAGGCAGCCTCTTTCTGAAAACAAACCTGGAGGCGGTCAGAGAAGCGCTGCATCAGATCCGGCTTCGGAACCTGTCAGGAATAATACTGGTAGATCTGATCAACATGAAGAATGATGAAGATATTTCCTGTGTCCTGAAAGCAGCAAGGGAAGCGGCAGCCTCCGATCCCGTTCCCACATCGGTGATCGATGTGACCAGATTGCAGTTGATGGAGATTACCAGGAAAAAAAGAAAAAAGCCTCTTTCGGATATGCTGGCCGGAATCTGCGGTACATCTCTGGAACAAGCTCTTAGAGCAGGGTCGGAGCAGGGAAGCTCAATTTAGGATATACTTGAAAACGTCATAAATTTGTAAGTTTATTTATCTGATATGTAAGGATTGCTGCCTTTCAGATATGGTATAATTAGGCAAAGCTGCAGGTAAACAGTCTGCAGGATGCAGTTTCATCAGACTAGATGAAAAGGAGTACAATATAATGAAAAGAATGAAAAAAGTGATGTGTGCAGTAATGGCTGCAGTCATGTCGGCATCCCTTCTGGCAGGCTGCGGCGGCGGTTCCGGTTCTTCAGGCGGTTCCGGCTCCTCTGCAAGCTCTTCCTCCTCGGGAAGCAGTTCTTCGGATATGGGGAGATATGTAGAAAAAAACCTGGGAAATCCCTTTGCCGCTGAAAGCAGTGAAGAAACTGAAACGGGAGAAAGCGGAGAGGAGTTATCCTCAGCCCAGGTGTCAGATGCGACTCTTAACGCTTTAGGTGTTTTGAAGGACGGAAGTCTCAGGGCACTGGTCAACTACTATTCAACAGGAACATTTAAGATCTTTGCTTCCTCAGACAATGGCCAGACCTGGGAGGATATGAAAATCGACTTCTCAAAGGTAGGAAATCTGGGGAGCACTGTTTCCGAGAGTGACCCGGGCAGCGGCGAGAGCAGCTCGATCAGTTCTGCTTCCTTTGATGGAGAAGGGAACCTGTTCTTTGATTACCAGACATACAAATATACCGATAACTCTTCCGATGAGACGCATACATATTATATCATGAGTGCTGACGGATCCTTCAAAGAAGCGGATTTTGAGCTTCCGAATGTCCCCAAGACACAGCACATGGATTATGATAATAATCTCGATGGCATCTCGGTTGAGACAGAAGCGGTTGAAGGCGAGTCAGAAGATGATATTGTAATCAGTGAAAACGAGGACAGCCTTGACCAGCCGTCCGATGACTACTATTATTCCGGATATCTCAATAGTGTCAAACTAGTGGATTCCGGTCATCTGTATGCAGCTTCCGAAGAGAATCTTTACCTTGTATCAGTGGAAGACGGGAAAATCCTCCAGACGATCCATGATTTTGATTATATCTCCAGCATGACGATTTGCGGTGACCAGCTGCTCGTCAGCAGTTATGATAAAACGAATCTCTATGATCTTGCGAGCGGTGAGAAGAAGAGCGAGGTTGAAGGATTTGCGAAGATCATGGCTTCCTCCAGAAGCTCTTTCCTTGTTTCGGACAATTATCAGGATTCTTCCGGTATCTTCTACTGTGACAGTGATGGGATCTTCCGCTATGATATTCCATCCGGTGAAAGCAAGCAGATCGTAGATGGCGCGCTGACCTCTCTGGTCGATCCCGAATGCTACATCAACAGCTTCATGGTCACTAAGGATGATACCTATATGGTCAATTCGGAGTCTCAGGATGGGACCGCACTCCTGTATTATGCCTATGATCCGGACGTTCCTGTTAAACCGGAAAAGTCACTTCGTATCTATGCACTTACTGATAATTATGTCCTTCGCCAGGTCGTCTCCAGTTTCCAGAAAGCCCATTCGGATATGTATGTTACCTATGAGTGGGGCATGACCGGAGAGGACGCTGTGACGGTATCTGATGCCATGCGTACTCTGAATACGGAGATCATGGGCGGCAATGGACCGGATATTATCCTGCTGGATGGTCTGCCTGTAGAGAGCTATATTAATAAGGGAGTCCTTGCAGATGTCAGTGATGTAGTGCAGCCGTTGATCGATGACGGCAAACTGTTTGAGAACCAGGCCGCTTCCTATAAAGACAGCAAGGGTGCTATCACAGCAGTGCCGATGACTTTCTCCTATCCCATGATGGTCGGGGAACAGGATTATATCGAAAATGTAAAGACAATCGCAGATCTGGCAGATAAGGCAGAGGAATTTGAGAAAACTAATAAAAATGAGAACGTAGTCTTCATGGATTCCTATGCACTCTCCATGCTTCCGATGTCACTGATTCCCGTTTGCAACAGCTGGTATGCTGAAGATGGTACGCTTGATATGGACGAACTCAAGTCCACACTGTCAGATATCAAGAGGCTGTACACTGCTGCTTACAACAGTCTCGACGCGGAGAGCAGGGAAAATGTCGACAGTATGAATGAGTATTACACCTCGGATGAGGTTTCCGATCTCGATATATCCACCTATGGAGGAGGCAGCGATCCTTCCAACGATGCGATGTATATCACCGGCGGACTGTATAAGGTCGGACTAGGTTATATGCAGTCGGCAGACAGTCTTTCACAGATTACTTCCTCCATGCGTGTAAACAAGAAGATTGCTTATACATCCATGCCGGGTTCCAAAGGATCGATCTATGTTCCCAACAATATCTTCGGCGTCAATGCCAAGAGCAAGGATCTGGATACTGCAAAAGACTTCTTATCCTATATGCTTGGCGAAACTGCTCAGAAAGCCTATTCCCAGATGTACAGCGGCTTCCCGATCAACAGGAATGTATTCGATAATCTGTTCGTGAATCCCTACCTTGGGGAAGATTGGTATGATCCGAAAGAGCCGATGAGCTCGGTGGGGATGACTGATGATAAAGGAAACGAGTTCGACCTGAACATTTTCTGGCCTTCCGATGAGGAAATTAAGGATTTTAAAGATAAGGTCGCACTGCTTGACACGGCTTCTTCCAAGAACAGCCAGGTGATGAACACCATCTACAGGAATGCCATGCCTTACCTTGCAGGAGATGCATCGCTGGATGACACGGTGAATAAGATCCAGAAGGACATCCAGATTTACCTTTCTGAATAGTTACCCGGACAGCACCCTGATTACCGGGGGTACTGAGCATTTACCTGAAAAGAATAATGAAGGGGACCGGTATGAAACAGAAGTTCAGATTGCAGGGGAGCATTCGGGATATAGCCTTTGTGCTCCCCAGCCTTCTGGGAGTCAGCATTTTTGTGCTGATTCCCTTTGTTGATGTTATTCGCCGCTCGTTTATGAATGCAGCGGCAACCACTTTTAATTTTCCGGATAATTACCGCACGATTTTCCGGAATACTGCATTTCAGCTGGCAATGAAAAATACGCTGCGTTTTATGGGAATCTGCATTCCCATTCTGCTGGCGTTTTCATTGCTGATTGCTGTATTTCTGAATTCCGGGATCCGGGGAGCGAAAACACTAAAATCCTCTTATCTGATCCCGATGGCAATCCCTGTTGCCTCTGCAGTACTGATCTGGAGGCTGCTATTTCATGCCAACGGTTTCTTAAGCGGACTGATGCATTCGATGGGCCGTACCGGCCAGGACTGGATGAATACAAAATATGCTTTCTGGGTGCTTGTGTTCAGTTATATCTGGAAAAACCTGGGATACAATATTGTCTTGTGGATGGCCGGGCTGACGGCTATCCCGGATACTCTTTATGAGGCTGCCAGGGCTGACGGTGCCGGCAATCTGCAGTGCTTTATCTATATCACCATGCCAAGCCTGCTGCCGACTCTTTTCACGACTTCCGTGCTGGCTTTTCTGAATTCCTTTAAAGTTTTCCGTGAAGCCTACCTTGTAGCAGGAGATTACCCGCACGAAAGCATGTATATGCTCCAGCACCTGTTTAACAACTGGTTCCGTGAGCTGTCTATTGACAAGATGAGTGCAGGAGCGGTAGTAACAGCGTTGATGATCATGGTGCTGATCCTCTCCCTGCAAAGAGCCTGGGATAGGGAAGACTGACATTTTTATTTTGTATGCATTGAGACGAGATAAGATAGGAAGTGTAGCAACTTGAAAAAAAACCGGTTTATAAGGCGGATCCTGCTATTGTGGCTCCTGTTCCTGGCATTCATCATACTGCTGCCGGTACTGGTGCTGCTGGTCGGATCTTTGATGGGGACAGAAGAGCTGAATATGTACATAGGACCGGTGCTTGGAAAGTCTGCCGGGTATGCCTCATGGCCGCTGATCCCGACCTTCCCTACTTTTAAGGCCTATGTACAGCTGCTGCTGGATTCTCCGGAGTTCTTTGTTATGTTCTGGAATTCTGTCAAAATGACCGGATTGATCCTTCTGGGACAGCTGGCTGCAGGAGTACCTGCTGCGTGGGGATTCGCAAAACTGAAGATCCCTCACGGCAAACTGCTCTTTAACATATATATCATCCTGATGCTCATGCCATTCCAGGTAACGATGCTTTCCAATTACCTGACATTGAATGCACTGCATCTGATGGATACACAGTGGGCTGTGATCCTGCCGGCGGCTTTTTCTACACTTCCTGTGTTTATTATGTACCATTTCTTCCGGAGCATACCGGAAGCAATCATCGAATCCGCACAGCTGGATGGTGCAAATCGCCTGCAGGTCTTCTGGTATATGGGTATTCCGCTTGGTTCATCCGGGATCGTCTCTGCAATGGTTTTAAGTTTTCTGGATGCATGGAATCTGATCGAACAGCCGCTGACATTTCTAAAGGATATGACCAAGTGGCCGCTGTCTTTGTACCTGCCGAATATTACCATGGAAAATGCTGCGCTGGCATTTGTTGCATCTGTTGTCACACTGATACCTTCTTTCCTGGTTTTCCTGTCCGGGCAGAATTACCTGGAGCAGGGCATTGCGGCTTCAGCCGTGAAAGAATGATTTTTAGATGAGGGGCGAAGAGAATGAAAGTTAAAGATGTCCTGAATTTTGAGCTGGACAAAAGCAAAAAAAGCTCACTGCAGACCAAGGCTGTCAAAGCTCTGGTCGTGTTCCTCATCCTTATGTTCCTGCTTACGGTTATCGCAAGGGCCGCTGACTCTGTCACTATTACAAAGGTTACGACTACACAGGCAAGCGGAATGGCGATCAGCCATACGATCGAAACAGACGGGAATGTATCCTCTGTGAAGGATATTGCTGTTACTACAGTACCGAACATCCGGATCGAGCAGGTGCTTGCCGAAGAGGGAAAAACAGTCAAAAAGGGAGCGGACCTGCTGGTCCTGAACAAGGAGGACGTAGACAAGCAGATCAAATCCTGCCAGAAAGAAGTGGATGCTGCGAATAAAGCAATTGCGCAGGCAGAGAAGGCGAAGGAATCTGCTCTTAAGGCAAAGGAAAATGCAAAAAAGGAAAGAGCTAAGGCGATAGCCCGGGCAAGGGAGGATTACAATGATACGGTGAAAGCCGCGAAGAAAGCTCTCAGCCGTGCTAAAAAAGAGAGAAATGCAGCAAAAAAAGCTTACCAGAAATATAAGAAAAAGAAAAAGAAGACAAGCTCCTCTTCAGATGACAGTAATGTAGCTGATACACTGAAAAAGACCCAGGAAGAAAAACAGAAAGCATACGATAAGGCAGTTTCTGCATATTCCGGGTTGGAAAAGGATATCGAGGCGGAAGTCCAGGACGCGATCAAAGATGCCGGGACTGACCTGAGCCAGGAAGAGAAGCAGGAAATAAGAGATACGATCACTAATTCCGACAAGAATAAAAAGCTCCTGAAAGAGGCTCAGAAAAAGGTCGATGATGCGAGAGAAGAGCTTGATGAGGCTAAAACCGCTGTAGAAAATTATGCTGATGAGCAGGCGCTTTTGAGTAAACAGAGCTACAAGGAAAGGCTGAAGGCTCTGAAGAAAACGTATTCAGAGAAGAAAGCAGCCTACAGTGAAGCGAAAAGCTCCTACAACCAGACTGTCAAGGATGCTAAACGTACCTTGAATGACACACTGAATCAGAGCAGTGAAGAAGAGGAAGCAGAGGAAGAGACAGAAGACGAAGACGACGAGAATGAGGATGATGAGGATGATCTTGCCGATAAACAAAAAGCACTGAAAGCTGCTCAGCAGCTCAAGGAAAACGGCTCAAAGGTCAAGGCACCTTCTGATGGATTGATTACCAAAGTCAATGTCGATGTCGGCGATACGACTTCAGACGATGCAGTCATCCGGATGTCCGATAAAGATTCAGGTTTTATGTTTACAGGCACATTGGAGAAATCATCTGCAAAATACCTGTCAAAAGGGGACAAGGTTACGATCGAGTTCAGCAATGGTGTAAATGTCCAGAATCTGAAGATCGCCTCGATCGAAGTATCGTCCGGGGACAGAAGCTCCTACGATATCAAAGTCGCTATTCCGGCAAAAGTGAAGAAGATTACGACCTTTGCATCATTTAAAGCGGATAAGGCGAGTAAAAAATACGATACCTGCGTCCCTCTGGGATGTCTGCACAGTAATGGTTCCGACTATTATGTTTACACAGTTACAGAGACCAAGTCCGTACTGGGTATCGAAACCAAGGTCGATAAAGTCAGTGTCAGCATCCTGGATAAGAATACCGAATATGCAGCAATCGATGGTGTATTTAACTATGATCAGCAATTCGTTCTGACCTCCTCCAAAACACTGTCGGATAAAGACCGCGTCAAGATCGTGAAAGAAGACGATTCTTCCGACGAAGAAGAGGAGGATCTGGAGGATTAGGCATGCAGTCGAATGTAAAGATCATAGTCAGGTATATCATTCTGCTTGCTTTTCTCCTTTGTTTCGGGACTATTCTCGCTGACGGAGGGAAGCTGATGAAGCAGGGTGCGCCTGTCATCTACTACCGGAATAAAGAGCCTGTATCCCTGCAGAGTGTAAAGGAGATGAGGGCAGAAGATGCAGACGCCCAGATCCATATTCCGTTTACAGCCTGTGGGAGTATGGAATCCCAGAGTTTTGTCAATCCGGATCTGGGAAAGTCTGTGGAGTGTCCGCTGCTCTTCATCAGCGGGGATTCGACTCTGATGACTCCGTCATTTCCCGGACAGCTCTTTGAGGATGATAAATATGCCTGCCTTCTCAGTACGCAGGCAGCGTGGGAGCTGTTTGGAGAGCCTGCAGTGGGGGAGGGACTGGTTGAGTACGGAGAGGAGCAGTACCAGGTCAGAGGAGTATTTGAGTTTGATGAACCCTTTGTGATCCTGCCGGCTGCAGCACTAAATACCCCTTCTTCAGGAACAGTTCCGGATGAGGGGGATGATCCGGAGGAAAACGAAGCATCCAGCTTTGACCGACTGATCATCAAACCATCCATCGGAGCCAAAAGAGAAGAGATTGTCCAGATTTTTGAAAACCGGAACGGCGGATCTGCAGACAAGGCTGACTGTATGACTTACCGGAGGCTTGCCGGCATTTTCCTGAGTTTTCTTCCATTGATGATCCTCGTCATAACACTGTACCGCTGCCTGACATTTCTGTTCCGGAACCGGTATAAACCGTTTTACGCCGTTGCCGGGATTGCAGGCTTTGCAGCTTTTGGCAGGCTGTTTTTCCTGATCACAAGTATAGAGCCTTCTATTCCTCCGGATCTGATCCCCAGCAGATGGTCGGATTTCGATTTCTGGGGGAAGAAAATTGAGTCTTTCAGGCTTAGCATTGCGCATATGCTTTTTATAGGGAAATCCGAACTTGAATTATCCTTCTTTGAACCTCTGACAGGTATTGCTGCCCTGACTCTGGCAGGTGCGGTACTGTTTTGTATCTGCGTAGCTGTCGGAAAACTCAGAAACAGAAAATGGTTTCTGTGCGAACTGGCCGCCTCTGCAGCGATTTCCCTGCTGGCGTTTTTCCTTCTGAGAGATAAACTGGATTCGTTTAAAGATATTCGTCAGGTCTTACTGTTGTGGCCGTATTATCTTGCAGGGAAATACCTCTTTATTAAATCAGCAGATGGCGGGGAGAGAAAGGAAACAGCAAATGAGCAGACAGCTGAAACTGAAACGATTGCATAATACCAGAGATCTGGGAGGAATGACTGCGGCAGGCGGAAAAAAGATCCGGGAAGGGAGACTGCTGCGAAGCGGTCAGCTTTATGGAGCTGCTGACGAAGACCTGGCAGCTTTATCACAAATGACCGAGCTTGTTATCGATTTCCGGACAGAAAGTGAAAGGAACAGTAAACCTGATCCGCTTCTGCCGGGAGCAGAGAATCTGCACATGCCCATACTGGAGAGCCTGAAACCGGGCATCACCAGGGAAAAAGAATCTGATGAACAGGTGATCATGAAGCTGATGAAAGATGCTGATCAGAGTCTTTTATATATGTGCAGGAATTATATCCAGTTTGTAGAAAGCGCAGAAGCACAGAAGCACTATGCATCCTTTGTAAGGCTGCTGCTGGAAGACCGGGAAAAAGCCGTTCTCTGGCACTGCACAGCCGGGAAAGACAGGGCGGGCTTTGGCTCGGTCATTGTACAGTCGCTGCTTGGTGTGCAGGCGGAAGATATTCTGGAAGATTACCTCATGACGAATGAATACCTGAAACCGGAGACAGAAAAGATGCGCGGGATGATCCGTATGCTGATGGGAAAGAGCCGGTTTGGTGAAGAGCTGGACAAAGCATTCGGCTATCTGTTCGGAGCGCATAAGGAGTTTCTGGATGCTGCTTACTCCAGAGCGCAGGAGCTGTTTGGCAGTTTTGACGGATATCTGTCAAAAGGTCTGGGTATAACGCAGGATGAAAGGGAAAGACTGCAGGATCTGTATCTTGTCTGATCTGTATTACTTCAATAAATACAATAATTCATTTGACTTCTGCATACGCTTTGTGTTACTATATTACGGATGCCGCACAGCAAGGTTTACAAATTGCCATAGGGGCAATACCGGGGCTGGCGAGAAATGATAAGGGAGGTGCCTTACATGTACGCAATTATTGCAACAGGCGGAAAGCAGTACAAGGTTTCTGAAGGTGACTATATCCGTGTTGAGAAGCTCGGAGTAGAGCCTGGAGAGCAGCTTGTATTTGACCAGGTTCTTGCTATTGGCGGGGACGAACTGAAGGTCGGGACTCCGACCGTCGACGGAGCCAGTGTCGCAGCGACAGCAGTCGTAAACGGCAAGGCCAGAAAGGTCGTAGTATACAAGTATAAGCCGAAGACCGGATTCCATAAGAAGAATGGTCACAGGCAGGCTTTCACACAGGTCAGGATCGATAAGATCAATGCCTGAGGCAGATAGCCGCAGGACATTTCGATGACCAGGATCAACATTTTCAAAGATGCAGACGGATGCTATACAGGGTTTCGCTGTGAAGGGCATGCAGAGTATGCAGATGAAGGCTCAGATATTGTGTGCAGCGCAGTTTCCGCAGTCACGATCGGCTGCTGTAATGCCATTGAAAAGCTTACACAGGACGTCATGACAGTAGAGAGCGAAGGCGGCAAAGGGCTGCTGGCTGTAGATTTCCCTGATGGATTATCACATGACGGGAGTCTTCTGATGGATGCCATGTCATTAACGCTCAGAGACATTGCAAACGAGTATAGCAGTTATATAGAGTTTCACATAGAGGAGGTGTAACTCATGTTGAAAATGAACCTTCAGTTTTTTGCTCATAAAAAGGGTGTCGGTTCTACCAAGAACGGCCGTGATTCCGAGTCCAAGAGGCTTGGAGCAAAGAGAGCGGACGGACAGTTCGTCAAAGCTGGCAATATCCTTTACAGACAGCGCGGGACCAAGATCCATCCCGGACTTAATGTCGGCAGGGGCGGCGATGATACTTTGTTTGCTACAGCAGACGGTGTTGTCAGGTTTGAGCGTAAGGGCAGAGACAGGAAGCAGGTTTCCGTTTATCCTGTCGCAGCAGCTGAGTAATCACACAGCAGGTACCGGTCAGACCGGCAGGCCGATGCATATCGGTCAACATTTGTATAAGGATGTTACAAGCGGCTTCAGATTAACAGATTTGGAGCCGCCTTTTTCAGGTTTAGGGAGGTTTAGGAGATGTTTGCAGACCGTGTCAGGATCTATATCCGTTCAGGAAAGGGCGGAGACGGGCATGTCAGTTTCCGCAGGGAATTGTATGTGCCGGCCGGCGGGCCAAACGGCGGAGACGGCGGCAGGGGCGGCGATATCATCTTCCAGGTAGATAAAGGACTCAATACACTGGGTGATTTCCGCCATATGAAGAAATACTGCGCCGGAGACGGGAAAGACGGCGGCAAAAACAAGTGTCATGGAGCAGATGGGGATGATCTGGTCATAAAAGTTCCGGAAGGGACAGTGATCCGCGAGTTCGAATCCGGTCTTGTCATTGCAGACATGTCCCATGGTAATGACAGGCAGATGGTGCTTAAGGGAGGCAGGGGCGGAAAGGGCAATATGCATTATGCTACCTCCACTATGCAGGCTCCCAAATATGCACAGCCCGGACAGGATGCCCAGGAGCTTTATGTGACCCTGGAGCTTAAATTGATTGCAGATGTCGGACTGGCAGGATTTCCCAATGTCGGAAAGTCTACTTTGCTCTCTCGTGTGTCCAATGCTCGTCCGAAGATCGCCAATTATCATTTTACAACACTGGTTCCGAACCTGGGTGTAGTGGATCTGGATGATGGCGATGGCTTTGTGATCGCTGATATTCCCGGTATTATTGAAGGTGCTTCCCAGGGGGCAGGGCTTGGTTTTGAATTCCTCAGACACATTGAGCGGACCCGTGTAATCATCCACCTGGTGGATGCAGCTTCTACAGAGGGACGCGATCCGGTTGAGGATGTACATCAGATCAACCGTGAGCTGGAGACATACAGTCCTGTGATCGCCTCAAAACCCCAGATAATCGCAGCCAATAAGATCGACGCACTGGCTGACGGAGCCGATGCAGAATCTGTACGCCGTCTGAAAGAGACATTTGAGCCGAAAGGGATTCGGATCTTCCCTATTTCAGCTGTTACCGGCCAGGGCGTTAAAGAGCTTCTTTATTACGTCAGGAGCCTTTTGCAGGAGATGGGAGATGAGCCTGTGGTCTTTGACCAGGAGTACTTCCCGGATCTGAGGCGCTCTGAAGTGGAAGAGCCATTTTCCGTTTCAAAAGACGAAGAAGGTATCTACATCGTGGAAGGCCCCCGCATTGAGCGGATGCTGGGTTATACCAACCTGGAGTCGGAAAAGGGCTTTGATTTCTTCCAGAAATTCATGAAGGAGCAGGGGATCCTGCGCCAGCTGGAAAATCTGGGGATACAGGATGGAGATACGGTACGTCTCTACGGTCATGAATTTGACTATTACAGATAAAAAGATGCTGCGCTGCACAGTGCTGTGCAGTTATCACAGCTTTAAACACTTTAATACTATTTTCGAGGAGACAAAATGATAAAGACAAGCAAGCAGCGGGCTTACTTAAAAAGCCTGGCGATGGATATGCCGGCTGTTCTTTACGTGGGAAAGGGCGGAGTGACTCCTGAACTGGTTTCGAACGTGAGGGAGGCTCTTGAAGCCAGAGAGCTGATCAAACTGTCTGTGGAAAAGAGCAGTGATGAGGATATTCGGGAGATCGCGCAGACCCTCGCGGAGCGTACCCGCAGTGAAGTAGTGCAGACGATTGGGAGAAAGATCGTTCTTTACAAAGAGGGAAAGGACGATAAGCGCAAGATCATTCTTCCGTAATCTGCCTTTTGGAGAATAGACTTTTTGATATACTAGATGGATGATGGAAGCGTCAAAAATGTTTTTTTCGCATCCTCATAAGACAACAGCATAAAACAGGCATTCTGAAAGCGGTGATTAGATGGAGAAGAAAAAAGTCGGGCTGATGGGCGGTACTTTTGATCCGGTTCATGTGGCTCATCTGATCCTGGCGGAATGTGCTTACCGGGATTTCGGACTGGATGAGGTTATCTTTATCCCGAATGGGGATCCTCCGCACAAAGCCGGAAAACAAAAGAGTCCGGCCTCTCAGCGTCTTGAGATGCTCAGGATTGCTGTAGATAAGATCCCGTATTTCAGTGTTTCCGATATCGAGATCGGGCGCAGCGGATATGCTTATTCTTCAGACACGCTGGATCTTCTGAAGGCTGAGAACCCGGGTACGGATTACTATTTTATCATGGGAGGCGATTCTCTCTTCCAGATCGAAACATGGCATGAGCCGGCTAAGGTTATGGCATCCTGTCATATCCTGGCCTGTGTGCGGGGGCAGGAAGGAAGAAGGCAGCACGAGGAAAGGGCAGCTGACCTGATGAGACGCTACAAAGCCGATATCGCCCTGATGGATATCCCTGCACTGGACATTTCCTCCAGTGAGATACGTGAACGCTGCCGCCGCGGACAGTCTGTACGCTTTATGGTGCCTGACGGAGTGGATACATATATCGCAGAAAACGGCCTGTATCCGGTATAACAGGTTCTGTCAGGATGCCACAATCCCGAAACAGGTTTTGATAGTGATTAAATAGTGTGCAGATAGAGAGATGAGGAAAAGAGATGGAGATCGCGCAGATTGAAGAGGACCTGAGGATGCGCCAGGGAGCGAAACGCTTCCGGCATACGATGGGAGTAATGTATACCAGCGCGGCGCTTGCCATGCGCTATAATGGTGATATGGAAAAAGCTCTGCTTGCGGGGCTTCTGCATGATTGTGCCAAACAGGAGAAACCTGAGAAGCTTTTGAATATCTGCCGCAAAGCCGGATTGCCGGTCAGTGAAGTGGAAGAACGCAACCCCTTTCTCCTTCATGGGAAAGCAGGTACCGTTTATGCAGAGAAGCGTTATGGGATAGAGGATAAGGATATCTTGTCTGCGATTGCCTGGCATACAACAGGAAAACCGGATATGACCCTGCTGGAGAAGATTGTATTCACAGCTGATTATATCGAGCCTTCCCGCAATCATGCACCGAATCTGTCAGAGCTTCGCAATCTGGCATTTTGTGATCTGGATGAAGCTATTGTACAGATTCTGCAGCAGACATTGGAATATCTGCAGACATCCGGAGGAGAGATCGATCCGGCTACAGAGAGGACCCTTGCTTTTTATTCCATCTCTTCCGGCGGGCAGGATGGCATATCATAAGAGAACGGCATAACAGCTAAAGACTTTTCCTGTTATGATTCTCCTGTCATTACATAGATAAGGTACAAAGATATAAAAAGAGAACCCGGCAAAATGCTCATATCTGCCGGGTTCTCTTTTTATCTGTCAGATATCAGGCTTTTACTGCTCCTGCTCCAAAAGCTCGATCATACGATTGATGATACCATCCACCTCGCCGTTGTCTACATGTTTTTTAAAGAATTTCTCTCCGCAGAACAGAGCTTCCCTGGTCAGCATGGTCATAATTGCGCAAACTGTATCATAATCTGCAGTGGCCACTCTGGCAAGCTCTGCATCATAATCTACAGACGATCCGGAGAGAAGGTAATTGCGGTAATCAGTCTTATAGGCGCCGATCTTCTCCAGATCCTGAGCGATTGCATTGCTGTGCATGATTTTGGGATTGATCCTCTGCAGTCTCTTGATTTTTTCTGCATTATCCATTATAAAAGAACCTCCTTCTTGCTGCCGTCAGATGACAGCTTTACTGCTGCAGATAGTATAACACTTGCCGGCATACCTTGCAAGATGATAGCCATAGGAAATGAGACTTACCTGTTGCTTTTGGGACGTTTATCATGTATGATGAAACTAGCAGTATACCTGTACAGAGGAGTAGAATATGGACGAATCATTACAGATGACAAAAATCGCGATCAAAGCACTGGAAGAGAGAAAAGCCGGAGATATCCGACTGATAGATATTCACGGCGTATCCATCATCGCAGATTATTTTATTATCGCCAGCGGGGCCAATACCCGTCAGATCCAGGCCCTGGCGGACAATGTGGAAAAAGAGCTCGGCAAAGCGGGCTATGAGCCTCGCCAGATCGAAGGCTATGCGAGTGCAAGCTGGGTATTGATGGATTACAACGACATTATCATCCACATTTTCTCAGAGGAGTCGAGGATCTTTTATGATCTCGAGAGAATCTGGAGAGACGGGACAGATGTGGATATCGAAACGCTGACAGCTGAGTAGCGGATCTGCCCGGTTCGGCAGATGCCAGATTCCCTGCCTGCTTCTGGAATATGTGCAGACATGATAAAAGCAGATGATGAATGAAATGATAAGAAGCTGCCGGTTTCGCTTCAATAAAGAGAAGTGAAACCGGCAGCCTTTTCAGTTTTTATACTGGCAG
>CADBQK010000019.1 GCA_902796775.1 uncultured Lachnospiraceae bacterium | reverse complement strand
TCTGTCAGATCGTCCCACTTTACACCGGAAAAATCGCAGGGCTTTCCCCTGGAGCATTCCCGCAGCAGATCAAAGCACTCCCTGGGGGTCTCCCAGCGTGCGAGCGCCTCTCCCATCCCCAGTGCTTTGCCAACGCCAAGGATACATTCATAATCGGATATCTCATTCTCCCCGCGGGGAAGCACCTGGCGCATTGCCGAAAGGCGCCGCTCCAGATTGATGTAAGTACCCTCTTTCTTGATGCCGGGCACGACAGGGAAATAGACCGTGCAGTCCTCGGCGCTTTCGATTGTGTCGTAAATATCCTGTACAACAAACAGTTCAAGCTTCTTAGCCGCGCTCGCAAAAGTCTCATTATTTGTCCAGCTGTGGCGCGGATTCGTACAGAGGATCCAAAGCCCCCTGATCCTTCCTTCATTGATCCCTTCGATAATCTGGTTGTAAGGAATCGTCGGTTTTTTGGCCATCAGATCCGGATCGATGCCAATGATCCCTGCCAGCCTCTCCCGCTCCTTCTCATCGGCAAAATCTCCGCCTGCAAACAGGCAGGTCGTATTGCTGAACAGACGGGATCCCATGGCATTGCACTGTCCTGTGATCGAGTTTCCTCCAGTCCCGGGTCTGCCGATATTGCCTGTCAGAAATGCCAGGTTCATGATAGACTGTGCCGTCCGCACTGCCTCATAGCCCTGGTTTACGCCCATTGTCCACCAGAAGGAAACCCTCTTTCCATTATGGATCAGGCCGGCTAGCTCAGTAATCTGCTCTGCTGAAAGACCTGTTGCTTTAACACCGCGCTCCAGAGTGAAGCCGCGGACAAAGTCAGCAAAAGCTTCATAGCCCTGCGTATGGGCATCCACATAGTCATGATCGACCCAGTCGTTGCTGATCAGGATATTGGCCAGTGTATACATCAGTGTCAGGTCAGAACGCCAGCGAAGCGGATACCAGTAATCCGCATTGCGGGCAGTCTCGGAATGCCTGGGATCAAGCACCACGATCTTATGACCCGGTACTTTATTGTTGCGTACCCGCTGCCACACGATCGGATGCGCCACAATCGGATTCGCGCCGATAAAGATCAGTGTGTCCGAAAGCTCCAGATCATCCAGGGTATACCCCGGAGCATCGTATCCATAAGTTCCCTTGTGCGCCACAGCAGCAGAAGCCATGCACAGCCTTGTATTCCCGTCAACATTGGTCTGCAGGAAATTGCGCATGACATGGCCGAAAATAGCAAACTCCTCCAGAGTCAGCTGCCCGGTACTGATCCCGGCAACGCTCTCCCTGCCGTACTGCTCCTGCAAGTCTTTCAGCTTATCGGCCACATAGGAGAATCCCTCCTCCCATGACACCTGCTTAAAGCTCCCGTCCGCCTGCCGGATCTTAGGCAGTGCATTCGGTTTGACCGTCGTCTGCTGCTTGCTCAGGGACAATCCCTTGATGCAGCTGAAACCGTCATTCACAGGATATCCCGGTGTGGGAACCGTTTTGACTATGCGTCCGTCTTCTACATAGAAGTCCAGATTACAGTCAATGGCACAAAAGTTACATGTCGATTGTACCTTCTTCATGGTCTCTCCTTTTTATCATCCGCCATACTTGCTATAGTTTTTACCGCCCCAGTATACTCTCTGATTGACTTCGGCCTTCGGCCCCAGCTCCACGCCTTCAAAGATCCATTTCTTGAATTCTTCAAAGCCGGTCCGATCCACGATATAACCGATGTGTTCCTTGTGTTCGACTGCATTCGGATCAATATACTCTTCAATATAGGCGTAGGTGTTTTTGACGATCTTCAGGATGCTCTCCTCATCTGCCCACTTAATAAAATCCTCTGCAAGCCTGGGATTCTTCTTGCCGGTCCTTCCCATGATGACAAGACGGAAATAATGATCCCGGCTTCTGGTCCAGGCCCTTGTCGGACAGTATGCTACACACACTCCGCAGCCGATGCACTTATCTGTATCACGCACCACTTTGCCGTTGACCAGAGAAAGGGCACCAACAGAACGCCGCTCGCAGAAATTGATACAGGCACCGCAGGCGACACATCTGTCTTTGTCATACTGCGGCTCTGTCATGCCGATAATTCCAAAATCGGCCATCCTGACCTTTGCACAGTCATTTGAGCAGCCGGTAAAGGCAATCTTGACATGCCTGTCGTTGGGATAGATCGAATTTTCCATCTTCTGCGCAAAAGCAGTCGTATCATAGCAGCCAAACGGACACAGCCGTGCACCGGGACAGGCTATGACATTCCGGGTTCCGGAAGAGGGATATCCCTTCCCTTTTTCAGGCTGGTTGATCCTAAGCGCATCGATGACTTCCTGCACCGCAGCGTTGACCTTATCCATATCCTCCAGCTTGATCCCGGGAATCTCAATACCCTGCCGGTTGGTAATATTGATCACACCCGTCCCGTACTTCTCAGCAATCTCCACAACTCTTCCCATTGACCGTGAGTCGATCACACCGCCGGGGATACGGATCCTGGAAGCGGTCTCTCCTCTGACTTTGGAGTAACGGAACGCGTTTTTCTTAAGCTTTCCTACGTTTATATCTAAATGTGCCATCGTCTACCACCTTTCCTTAATCCACAAAGTCCCTGGCGTCTTCATAGTTAAACACCGGACCGTCGAGGCAGACATAATGGTCGTTGATACGGCAATGTCCGCACTTGCCGAGCCCGCAGCACATCTTTCTCTCATGAGAAACAGTTATATTGCAGTCCTGGAACCCCTTCTTTTTCAGCTCGATGATCGTAAACTTCATCATCGGAGGCGGGCCCACTACGACAGCTTTCGCCTTTGACGGATCCTTCAGCGGAAGATCTGCGATAAATGCTGTCACGAGTCCGATGTTTCCGGTATATCCTTCCGGTGCACCATCCACTGTCAGGATCAGTCGAAGCTTTTCATTCCAGGCTTTCAGATCATCCCGAAAGAGCATGTCATCCGGAGATTTGAAACCGGCAATTACAAATTTCTCCATAGCATCCGGCATCTCGCTAAGCGCCTGGATTACGCCCCTGACAGGGGAAACGCCGGTACCGCCGGCAACAACAACCACTTCTCCGTCACGGTACAGGTCTACATCAAAGCCATTCCCATAAGGGCCGCGCAGCAGAAGGCAGTCGCCCTCATAACGTTCGAATACTTCATTGGTAACACGGCCGACACGGCGGATCGTCAGATCAACATAGTTCTCCCCAATGCCGCTGACAGAAATTGGAGCTTCACCGAATTTAGGGATCGAAACCTCGAAAAACTGCCCCGGCTTTACCTCACCAGTAAACTCCATCCGGAAAGTGTATTCCTTATCGGTATGCTTGATCACCTTCAGAATCCTGGACGGAAAAGAAAGATACGGATTTGTGTTTTTCATGGTTTCACCCCCTTTTCACTGCATCGCTGACTTTGCCGATAATGTTGCTGAAAGAAATATATTCCGGACAGATGTCGTCACATCTGCCGCAGCCGACGCACATCTGGTACCCGAAGCGTTTCTTAAAGTCGGAAATCTTATGCAGCACCTTAAAACGCATCCGTTCACCGTTTTTCCTTCTGTACTGTCCGCCGCCGGCAACATCGGTGTAGCCGTCAACCATACAGGAGGCTGCAACCCTGCGCCGCTCTCCTACACGGCCGTTATCCGTATAGAAGACATCCTGCATAGTATAGCAGGTGCAGGTCGGACAGGCAAAATTGCAGCGGCCGCAGTTGATACATCTTGCCGTATACTCATCCCACAGTTCATCCGTGATGATCGACTTCGGAATCTCCTCCGGGATATCCACTTTTACATCATTTGCCTTTACATAACGCGGTTCAACAGCCTTTTCCTCGCCGCCTTTGCCCGCAAAGTATGCCTCAAACGCTTCATCCGGAACATCTGCATAGATCCTGCCATCAATCAGGTCTACAGAAAAGACATATCCGTCTTCACACTTGTTGGAATCCATGGAAACACAGAAACAGTTGTCATAGGAATGCCCGCAGCCGATCAGAACGCACTTGATCTGGTCCCTTCTCCTCTGATAGAAGGGATCCTTTGCAATTCCGTTTTCCAGATAGATCTGGTCAAGACGCTTTAAGGCATGCAGGTCGCAGCTCCTGCCGAAAACAAGGGTTGG
>CADBQK010000018.1 GCA_902796775.1 uncultured Lachnospiraceae bacterium | reverse complement strand
TTTTGGACTTTTTGAGAATTCATGTCTAATGAGAATCACACGACCTGGGTCAGCAACATATCTGTTATCTTCTTCATCCCAGTATTCAATTGTATAGCCCATAATTCAGACCTCCTCTCGGATCGAGTATATCACATCTGATGCGAAGGAACAAGACAAGTGTCTCTCTCGAATACGGCTTTACATAATACTATGGCCAGTTCAGAGAGCAAGAATTCGTGATGAAATCCAGTTTGTGAAGGGGTATTTTGTATATACTTGAGATATTCTATTGCTTTATACATTACACCGCATTTGGGGGAATACCGTTTAGATGAGCTGGCAACGACCATCGTACAGCGATTCCACAATCAACTGCTCCATCCCTCTTCCGGAAAGAAACCGTTATCACCAAAGACAGTCCGCTGCATTCATGGTGTTCTGCATCATGCTTTGGACCAAGCAGTGAACACAGGCGTAATGCAAAACAATCCTTCTTCTGCCTGCAAGCTTCCAAAAGTCAAGCGCAAAGAGATTACCCCAATGGAGGATTCGCAAATCAAAGCATTCCTGGAATGCCATTCCTTATACAAGGCCCGGACCAGCAGCCCATGCTCGTATCGGTCCAAGGCCAGGCGCTTCACTCTACCCATATTGGCACCTCCTTGCGTTTTGTGGGACCATCGTATCAGCTTTCCCCGAAAAAGACGAATGTGCAAAACCGAAAAAAGCCCGGGGCTCCCTGCCTTTTAAGTAGGTGCTCCCGGGCTATGGATCACAAATCTCTGATATCTTCAATGTAAACGAGAAATCCGAACGCCGTCTCGATAGGAACGAGGTTCGGATTTCTCAATTTTGTAATGTGCGCGTGAAATAGATAGTGGCTGAAACCACTCCATATCAAGGCTTTGATCCACTTTTCGGGTATAAAGTTGTATGCTTTTCCCTATATTTATGTTAACCTGAATGAGGGTACGCGCGAAATAGATAGTAGGCAAACCGGCTACAGAACCATACAATCGATCAATAAAGTACTGTAAATTGGCATTCAATCATGATTGACATAATTCTTTTCATTGAGGGGTTCGACATAATCGACAATGCCGGCCCCCTGCTTATATCTTCCATAAGCAAGTACTTTATGGAAGTTTTTTTATCGATAAACACCGCAGTCAATGATCGATCAGACACAGCAACGTTCCGCTGACGCCAAAGACCCAGTGCACGATCCATACGCCGAATATGTTCTTCTGTTTTTCATAGAGGATACCCTCAAGTCCCGCCAGAACTGCTGCGCCAACCATAAACAGGAAACCAAAGTGGATATGCAGCGCGGCAAAGATGAGCGATGAGAGGAGGATCGCCAGCACCGCCGTATGGTTTCCCGCGGTGATCCGCCGTAGGTTTCCCTGAATGACGCTGCGCGCGAGAAATTCCTGGATCCCCGCGGTGAAGATGTACAGAATCTGCCGCAGCCCGAAGCGGCGAAAGTCGATAAACGGCGCGTCAGGCTCGAAGCAGTTGGGGTCGATCATCCGACACGCCGCTTTGAGCGCGCACAGGAATCCGGCCGCGCAGACCGCGACGATCAGCGCCGTCTGGACGGTTTTCTCCGGCTTGCGGGTCATGACGCCCAGATCCCGCCAGGTGAGGCTTGTGCGGCGCAGGATGAAGATCAGCATGATAAGGCCCAGAAGCTCCACGCCGTGTGTCATGAAGTCCGCCGGGATCGGGCGATCGAAGTATTCCCAGAGCGCATAGACGAGGATCCAGCCGCAGAACGCAAAGAGGAAGGTCGTGAACGTGTTTGCCGAGTCTCTGAACTTCCGCGTCATCTCAGTTGCCACTGTCTCGTCGCTCAGCGTAACGACGATCTGTGCGTCATCCGCGTCCCGCAGATAGGAGCTGGATAATACAAAGATATACTTCTTTCCCGAACGCGCCATGAAAGGGACCTTTTTAACCGTCGTTTCCTCCTTGTCATACAGCGCGGCAAGAATGGCATCTCTGAAGCTGTCGTTAAATTCGTTATCAAGCAGAATCGAGAAATGTGTTCCTGCCTCACGGTAGCCCTCGTCCACCTCCAGCATACGGGCGGCGGGACCGTTCACATAGACGATATTGCCCTTTTTGTCGAGAACAAGCACAGCGTCGTACATGTCCCGCAGAACCCGTTCCGAAAAGGTGTGCTGAATCTGTTCCATACATCATGCTCCTTAGAGGCGATCGACCATTTCATCGATTGGTTGCCATCCTTACCGTTTCCAAGTCGGCTGATACTCTCCGGCCAGAAGTATATCTCTGAATCTGACAAGAAACCTTGCCGTCAGCCCCCAGATACGTGGTTTTATCTTTGCAATCTTAACATGGGTACTATATGGGTACTGCTTTTTCTACGCGAACTTTTTGTGCTAAAATTTCAGATACGTAATAAAAATCGAAAGGATTCCGTACAAAAAGTACGGAATCCTTGGCACGTCCGGACGAAAATGATAGCACGTGTGGTTTACATAACGCAGGAGTGCCTGTTGCTTTGCATATATGAAGACGGGCGCCCGATGTGTGCCAACGTGTTTCCTTGATCCACACCGGATCGCGCGGATTATCACTGAGATAAACCCAACGCGAAATAACGGTCAATTCGCCTTGCGTCGCCCTTGCTCTTTCTCGGGTGTTTCCCGGTCAAATCCGAATGTTGCCCGTGTTTTACCAATCGTCCCAGCCGTCGCCGGGATCGGACCAGGGATCGTAGTCCTCCTCATAGTCATAGTCGCCCCAGTCCCAACCAGCGTCGTTGGACTCATAATACTGCCCGTCATCGTCAATGTAATAGTCATCCCCGAAACCGATGAAAACATCCTGATACCCGTTCCAGTACCAGACATCGCCGTCTTCGTCATACCAGTAATACGGTGTGCCGTAATCCCCGGAATCAGAACCCTGCGTCGGTCTCGCGGGAACGGTCTTTGGCGCCGTGCTCCATCCGCCGTCGTAATTGCAAGTTTCCATCATTCGGTTGCAGATCTCGAAATAGTTGCGAATGCGGCCTTCCATTGCAAGACTCATAGCTACAAGGGCATAACCGGTCGGTCCGTAATAGCGGACCTCGACACATCCTCGTACAGGCTGGGTCAGATTGCCGCTGAAGACGCTACTGTCCATCCACAGATAGTCGATCATACTGTAATAACTGCCACAATCGTTGAAATCAGTGCCGATGGATTTCAGAATCTTGTTGCCGTACATGCTGCTCAAGATGCCGTCTGTCATATGCTTGAGGTAAGGCTGTGCAGTCGCGGCGCCCTGGGTCATATAGGAATCATAGCCGGTGATGGGGACGAAGCAGATGAGGATATTGCTGTAGTAATCGTCCGTACCGTCCTCCAGGACCGCATTGAAGCTTAGGGAGTTGGATACATTGGGATGCGGATGCGCATCCATTTGGTGCGGATAGTCAATCTTGACCGCGGCAAAGTCGCCGGAAAAGTTCGCGGTGCGGTCCAGCGGGTCTGCGGGCGTGGGCAACAGAAGCATTTCATCCGATGCGGTCAGGGTAGCGCCGTCAGGGTCGGACAATCCGCCGATAATCCGCCGGAAGGTCTCGACTTTCACGGCCCCCTGATATAGAGCAAGGCAGTCGTCCTCCGGCTCGACCTGTCCAGCAGCGAGCTCCTTACCGTAGACGTCGACGGCATTCCAAGTGAAATCCTCATTGATTTGCACATACATAGGCGTTTCGTCATATTTCCAAAGCCCCGTAAAGGCCGAGATATCTGGGGTCGGTTCCGGGGTCGGCTCCGGAGTAGGCTCCGGAGTAGGCTGCGGAGTCGGCGTCGGTTCCGGGGCTTTCGTAGGCGAGGGGGCTTCGGTCGGTGCAGGTGTCTGGGTCTCTGAGGGTCCGTCGCTCCCGCCGCAGGCTGCAATCGACAGGCACAGCGCAACGGCAAGGACAAGTATCGTCCATCGCTTTATCTTTCTCATTCGCTTCCTCTCTTTCCTCTGATTCTTCGGTTCGCTTACGCAACGCGGCGGGATTTGTCCTGGCGGTCTGCTGCGGCATCCGCAGTCATTACAACTACACTTTAGCATGCTACATTGCAAATGTCAACAATGTGCACTGATCCTATTTCGTATTGCAATGATGAACGGTCACCGGTTATACAAGACACCGGCAAAAAATGGCGGAGTTCTTTAGGAAGACAAAGGCGGTGAGAGGACAACAATATAAGACAGGATCACCCTAGGATAAGAAAGAGTTCATGTCCTGTACAAAAATGGTTGCTATCATTGAAAACGCAACCTCAAAATCGGCATCGAAAAGCCCTGGAACCATTGCGGCTCCAGGGCTTCCGGCGTGCTATCATTTTCGGCTGCACGTGATGTAACGTGCGCGCGAAAAAGATAGTGGCAAAAACCTGCATTTTCAACATTTTTGATGAAACAAGTTCCCACAATAAAGTGGCCTTGTCCTCCTCCCTTTTTCGGGCATCGCCGGGAAGAGGATAAGCGCGAAAAAGATAATGGGAAACCGGTCAGACTTGGCCTGTGGATATTTTTAAGTTCTCTAAATTGGTTGCATCTCAAATTAGTTGACATAATTATCTGGTGGTGTGCCTGGGCAGCCGACTATTTGGAGAAGCAATCTAAAGCAATTCCAGATATTTTAAGCAAAGTAAAGCCAAAAAAGAAGAAGCATAAAAGCACAACTAAGTTGACATAATTGTTTTGCAATACTGAGGCTGTCGGCAGATTATACAATCCTGGCCGCCTCTTTTTTTCTTTCAAATACGGGCTGGATGTGGTATAGTTTTTCCGCTAAAATGCTGTGCTCCTGGGCGCTGCCGCGTCCAGCTTTTTTGTCATTGCATCGGCTATTTATTTCTTCAATTGTTGCGGAAGTTATCATGAAATAATCATTTCGGAGGAATCAAAATGGTCAACGTTTTTTCGTACACTCCGGCAAAGACTATGATTATGTTAAAACTAGCATTGAGCC
>CADBQK010000017.1 GCA_902796775.1 uncultured Lachnospiraceae bacterium | reverse complement strand
AGTGAATAAGAGGAAAAGGCAAAGATGAAAATACTTGTGGCCGAGGATGAGAGGGATTTGAATAAGATCATCTGTGACAAGCTGCGGAGCGAACAGTACACAGTTGAAGCCTGTTATGACGGAGCAAGTGCTTTGGATTATATGTGTATGGAAGGTTTTGACGGAGCTGTTTTTGATGTGATGCTTCCGAAAATGAATGGATTTGCTGTCCTGCAGGAATTGCGCCGCCGGGGGAACCAGACACCGGTTCTGTTTTTGACGGTAAGAAGGGATACACGGGATGTTGTCCGGGGGCTGGATCTGGGAGCCAGTGATTATATGACAAAGCCTTTTAAATTCTCGGAGCTGCTGGCACGCCTGCGGGTCATGCTGCGCAGCCGGCCTGAGGTGAATGAAAACATTTACCGATGCGGGGATATTGAGGTCCATACCAATGATCACAGTGTCTGGCGGGCGGGGAATCAAATTGACCTGACAGCCAGGGAATATGCTCTTTTGCTGTATCTTATAAGAAATAAGAATATAGTGCTGACCCGGCAGCAGATCGAATCCAATGTATGGGATATGGGGAGTGATATTTCCTCAAATGTAGTAGATGTATATATCCGGTTTATCCGACGGAAGCTGAATGAAGGTTCCCGTGAAAATGTGATCCATACGGTACGCGGCGTTGGATATGTTATGCGGTGCAGAAGTGAGAAGAATGATGAACAGATGTAAGAAGAAAAAGAGCGGGAAGAGAAATGGAGACAGCTAAAGCCGGTAAGCATGGGAAAACAGGAAAGATCACAGTAACCTCTTTTGTCATGATCTGGTGTTCCATCATCTGGATCGGTTTTTCAGCAGCACTGGTGGGAATCGTCTATCTGGTAACGGACAATGTCGAACAGAATCTGATCCGTGAGGAAATGAATGAGGCTGTGCGCTCTTATGCCAGGCATCTTTCACTGGATTCAGGAGAGAATTTTCATCTGGATGATTTTGATGAGCTGGAGAAGGGTTATTATTGTGTGATTCTGGATGCAGAAAACCAATATGTGTTCGGGGATTGTCCCCGGGAGTTCCTGACATACCGCTTTGACTCCAGGGGGAGCAGGAAAGTGACCCTGGGAGGTATACGGTATCTGCTGGAGTATCATTTACATGATTTAAGACGGTATGCCAAGATCAATGGGAAATACAAAATATGCGGAATTGCCCGCGCAGATGCCTCTACACCGCTGCTGAAGGGGGTCAGGATGGGTGTGTGCGGCTTTATTCTGGTCTCGCTCCTTCTTCTGCTCGGTCTGAATCTTCTGCTGAGGAGACGGATTGCCACCCCGCTTCGGGAAATGGGTGAGAAAGCAAAGGGTATGGGAAGCCGGATGGATTTTTCAGAGAATATGAATTATGAGAGCGGCTTTCAGGAGATCGATACTCTGGCAGCGGCATACCAGGATGTATTCCGGAAGATGGAAGCGGTCATCGATAGCCAGAATCAGTTCAATTCGGATGTCTCGCACGAACTGCATACTCCATTGACAGTGATCCAGGCAAAGTCCCAGGTGGCCAGAGAGTATGCAGAGAGAACACAAAACGAGGACTATCTGGAAACTCTTGAAGTAATCGACCGGCAGACAAATAAGATGAATCAGATGATAGATGATCTGATGAGTCTGTCCCGCCTGAAGAGGGGAGAGGAGGTTCTTGCAAGGGAGACATTTGACCTGGCACAGGTTGTGGAGTCTGTCTGTGAAGAAGAAATGTATGTCCCTGGATGGAATCGGCAGCTGGACTGCGAATTGTCGGAAGCGATGATTACAGCAGATGTGAATCTGGTAGTAATTGCGGTAGGCAATCTGCTGTCAAATGCTGTGAAATACAGTGAGGAAGGGTCTGTGATCCGGATCCGCTGCGGCATGAAGGATGGGAAGGCCTTCTGCAGCGTCAGTGATGAAGGGATCGGGATCAGTGAGGAGATACAGGACCGGATCTTTGATAGTTTTTACCGTGCAGAAGAGTCCAGGACTTCGGAGGGGTTCGGCCTGGGCCTGACTCTGACAAAGAAGATCATGGAGCTGCACGGAGGGCAGGTCACGGTTGAGAGCTTTTCCGGGAAAGGGAGTACATTTACACTGCTCTTTCCGGGGGCCTGATAGAAAAAACAGAAGGGAAGCTTAATGAAAAGGAGGCAGAGAAATGAGCTGCCTCCTTTACTCTGTGCTGCTGTTTTACGCCTGGGGATCAAAGCAGCAGGACGAAGACCGGGATCGTGATTACTGAAAGCAGGGAGGAGACGGAGACCAGCGAGGAGGCGAACTCCACATCGTTGCCGTAAGCTCCCGCGTAGATGGCAGCAAATCCGGCAACCGGCATGGCATGGCTCAGGACGATCGCCCCAAAGGAAAGCGGCATGAGGCCAAGCGGGCGAAGTGCTGTCAGTACCAGGCCGGGGATTACGATCAGGCGCAGCAAGGACATGAGATAGACCCGCCTGTCTTTCAGAACCGCCAGGAGAGGGTTCCTGGCAAGAATGGTACCGACAAAAATCATAGCCAGGGGAGTGGTCAGGTCAGCCATACCTGTAATGGCATTGTTGACTGCTGCCGGGATACGCAGCTGCGTGAAAAACAGAAACAGTCCAATCAGGATCGCGCCATTGATCGTAGTCAGCAGATCTTTCAGGAATGGATACTTTTGCATCAGGCCGGGTCTGCCGGCAGTTCCCCTGCCGGCTGCAGGAGAGGACTCTTGGATGCTGTCAGCAGATGCACGGCTGCTTTCCCCCGGGATTGCTGTCGTTTTCATAAGCCAGACACCGTAAGTGTAGGCATAGGTGGCAAAAGCCAGGTTCGCAAAAGTGGCGAAAAACAGGCTTTCCGATCCCAGTGTCGCAGCCATAACCGGCCAGCCCATGAAGGCCTGGTTCGGGAAAGTGGCCGAATACACCCACACTCCCTTTGCTTTTTTTTCAATATGAAAAAGGCGGGCGGTGAGATAACCGATCAGGATGCTGACAGCATAGGCAATGATGCTGAAGAGATAAGTCTTCCCTGCAGCTGCCAGAAGCTGTGTGCTGTAGTCAGTCTGGAAGGTTTTTAAAATCAGGCAGGGCAGGGTAATGCTCATAACAAATTTACTGATGCCTGCTGCAAACTCCTTTGTGATCACACCCAGTTTCACTATGACATATCCTACGACAATATAGATAAACAAAGCCACCAGTTTGCCGGCTACGGTAAAAAAGGCAGTCATCTTTTTCTCCCCTTTGTGTTCAGGGTTCGTAATGAACCCTCTATTTCATGGTTCATAGCTCCTTTTCAGAAATTTCCTGACACAGCCATAATCAAATCCTTTAATCTCAGATAATGGACTTTGGCCGGAAGGCCCAGCCATCATTAGCACTCATCTCTTGACAGTGCTGATACTATATGTTATGATTCGGGGTAAACGCGGAAATCCGCTCTTTTGGCCGGATCTGCGGCTGGCGGAAGACCTGCTTTATATATCGTAATCAGGAGGTGAGCAGATGATCATTATTCCTATATATAATACAATTATTCTACCTGAGGTGAGAGTGTATTTCAAGAAAGAAATGCTGGCTCAGCTGGACGT
>CADBQK010000016.1 GCA_902796775.1 uncultured Lachnospiraceae bacterium | reverse complement strand
GCCCAAATGCGGATAGATTTTACAGGAATTGCCGTACACAATCGGACATATCGTGCAGTCGGCGTACACAAACGGACTTTTTGAGCAACTCACGTTAATCCGCAAGTGAGCCACCTGACTCCACCTGTTTGTCTTAAGAAACCACAAAACTGTGTCATTTTCTGGACACCCAACCGGCTAGAATCCCGATAGCAAGCCCGATAACAAGCGATAACAAACAATTTCATACCAACCCCTATCCAGAGTGCGCGAGAGACAAGCTCGATGACCGCACAGCAACCTGCCCCGGCAAGGTGCTAATGCTTGATCGATAGGCAGCATTGAAAAGAGCAATGATTCCTGTCGGTGACGATGGGAATCATATTTGTCATTTTGCGTAACTCTGTGGGAATATTAAAAACGGAGGAACACAAAATGAAAAAAGAACAAAGAAGCATCAGCATGTTACTTGACATCCTGAACAGCGACGTCTGGGTCTGGCTCAGGGACGGGAAGATTTGCCGGCGGTTTTACGAAAATGCCGAAGCGGAAGGCTTCCTGTTTGGCCGCATCCGGCCGACGGACAGCGGGCCGGATGACATCATCGCCGTGCACCGGGACAGGACCCTGGGGCATGTGGGGTATGTCGGCCGTCTGGCATTTCACGCGAAAAATCCCAAAATGATTCGTGTGGATTATGCCAGATATCTTGCAGGAGAGAAGGATTTTTACTATTCTTCACAGAAGAGCACCGGCGCAGGAAAGGGAGAATGAAATATGAAGCAAGAGTTTTTTTATCAGAATCATAAAACATCCATCCAGCTGGAGGACTGCCTGAAAGGGTGTCATTCTTTTGAGGAGTTTGAGAAGAAGGTTTCGGATGAATTTCTCAATGAAGATACCAGGGTCGGGGATTATCTCAGCGATCTGCTTGATCAATATGACAAAAGCGCCGCCGGGGTTTCCGGCGCTGCATTGCTGAACCCGTCTTATGTCGGCCTGATCATAAATGGCAAGAAGAACAATCCTTCCCGTGATGCCCTGATTTCCATCTGCCTTGCGATGGGAACGACATTTGAAGAAGTACAGCGTCTGCTGAAATACGCAGGCTATGCGCCTTTGTACGTCCGGAGAAAAAGAGACGTCATCATCTGGTTCGGCTTTATGAAGGGGCACAATGTGCAAACAGTGAATATCGACCTATACAACAAAGGCCTGAAGCTGCTGACCCGGTACAAAGAAAAAAGCGACCGGCAGTAGCAGTTCCCGGGACATTTTCCTTATAGAATACAGCCATAAGATTCATTAAGGGAAAAGGAGATGAGCAACTTGGCAACATATGTAATATCAGATATTCATGGACAATATGATATGTTTTCAGACCTGTTGGAGCGGATCGGGCTCACCGACGAGGATGTACTGTACATCCTGGGAGATGTGATTGACAGAGGGCCCGATCCCATCAGGACACTGTTGAGGCTCATGGAAATGCCCAACGCAGTCTGCCTGAAGGGGAACCATGAGGTGATGGCACTGGATTGCCTTGATTTTCTGATGCAGGAAATCACCGACCAGTCGATCCTGTCATTGGAGGAGGTCATGGAAAATGTAGTGCGCTGGCAATACAACGGCAGCAAAACCACGATCGAGGAATTCCGAAAACTCAGCCGCGAGAGGCAGCAGGCGGTCGTTGATTTTATGAAGCAGATGCCTGTTTACAAGAAGCTTACTGTGGCCGGCAAAGACTATCTTCTGGTGCATGGCGGCCTCGGGGAGTTTCGCCCGGACAAGAAAATGGAGGAGTATTCCCTGCACGACCTGGTCTGGGAACGACCCGACTACAGCACCCCATATTTCCCTGATGTTTATGTGGTAACGGGGCATACGCCCACCCTGATCATCGCCGATAATCCCCGCCCCGGGTACATTTTCCAGGGCAATCACCACATCGCAATCGACTGCGGCAGCTATTGGCCGGGCGGCAGGCTCGGCGCGATCCGCCTGGATGACGGGCAGGAGTTTTATTCGGACGGGGTAGTTTAGAGAATAAGTCTCAAAATCCAGAAGCCGGCAATATTTCCTGACCATTACACATCCTCTTGCATATGCCTCTGACGGGATGATATAAAATAAAAAAAGACCTGCGGATTTCAGAAAGGAGATTGCTATGAAGCGGATTTCATTTTTCCTGTTGACAATAATCTTAGTGGTTTTTGTATCCTCCCATATCGTCGCTTCCGAAGCCCCGGAGTATAAGGAAGGCATGCCGCTGCCAGAGGGCGGTCCGTTCTTTGAATGCATCGCAACCGCCGATGATATCAATGCCGCCTATGGCGTGGATCCCAGCTACGGCTCCTATTACACTCCGGCGGATCCGAAGCCGCTCGGAGTATATATGATCACGCATGAAAACTGCCAGGTCGGCAGGGGCACGGACATTGAATACATCCGGGATCACGGGCTGATCAGCGAGATAGGCTCCCAAATGGCCGACTGGATCAACGAAATCCGGAAACACTCCGGCCATGCGATCAACTTCGTCACATCTCCGGATGAGGCCTCTGTCCTGATCATCGTGAATATGCAATACCCCTTCTATGCGAAGTATTCCGGAATATCCCAATTTGGAGGATTTTCCGTGGATGTGTATTCCTGCAGCCTGGATATGGAGGCGATCAATCTTACCAATACTTCTTTGAGAACCGCCGCGTCATGGATCAATGAACCCGGCGACACGATCAGCATCTCTTCAACCAGGGATGATTACCTGGCGTATTCACCCTGGGTAACTGATACAGACGAGATCAAGAACTTCACCCAAAGCATCATGGAGTGGTACGGCTACAAAGCAGAGAATGGTTCTTACGGAGAGGGCGTGCGATATGCGCAGCAGGCGCTGATCGACCGGGGATTCCTCGAGGGAGCAGCGGACGGAAGTTTCGGCCCGGCGACGGAAGAAGCCGTTAAGAAGCTGCAGGCGTATTGCGGCCTTGAGCAGACGGGCATCATCGACCGCAAGACTGTCGTTGCACTTTATTATGAAAAGGAAGCCCTTGAGTATATTGAGGAAGAAGTAGAATAGACCTGGCAGCAGACTCAAATGAACTACGGGGTAGTTCTCAAATTCGCCATTTGCCGGATTTAAGAACGGGGGTGTTCTCTAAATCCAAATTCGTTAAATTAAAGAATACAAAATATTCTTATATAGCCGTTTTTCAAAATTAAAGAACAGGTCAAGTATTCTCAGATCCAGAGTTTGCTCCAAAAAAGAATAAAAAGTGTACTTTTTTGGGCATTTACCGGGATTAAAGAACACATGGCCTGTTCTTAAATTTAAAAAATGCTGGAAAAAAGTACACTTCGTATTCTCAAAAATTAATAATCGCTGAAAAGAGAACACCCGGTGTTCTCTTTTTCGAAAATAGGCGCAAACAAGAACACCGCCCGGGGTCCATCACACCGCCTGGGTTAGTCACCCAGCCCAGGTCATTCCCCAGCCCCCAACTGCGCAGCATCCACATCCGCACCCGCCTCCGCCTCCGCCGGGACTTCGATTGTTACCATGCTGTCGCATCGTTCCGCGCCTACTATATACACCGCTCTCTGGAAAATGACGGAGCAGCCTGCGAAATTTTCCTGACGTGTTCCATAGAAGATGATCTGGTCTCTGTCGGTAAAGACGTCTGCTTGCAGCGTAACAGCAGCAAGCTGAGCGCGGTCGTCGTCGGAGATGCCCAGAGCTTTTGAGGCGAGGACGGTCTGGTACATCAGCTTCATCACGTCGGAGGCTTCATTGCTCAGGAACTCGTCCTTTGCCCACAAGAACTCATCTAGGCCGTACAGCTTGTTGTCACTGATCGTGACGGAGCGGATCCGGCCGCTTGCCATGTCGGTCACGATCTGGACGGTGCAGCCATTGTCCGCCAGATATCTCGAGGTCATCAAAATGCCGTCGTCGGTTGTGGAATCATGTGTGCATGGCCCTACAACAGCCTGGATGTCGTCTACCAGAAGGCTCACGGGATCCGCATCAATCGCATTGTCATCAAAGTAGGTTTCTATGTCTACCGCAGTGATGTCATACTCATCCGCCTCCGCAACATCATCCAGGCAGAGCGCCATGTTCGTAAAATCTTCCGGCTCCGCGGAAT
>CADBQK010000015.1 GCA_902796775.1 uncultured Lachnospiraceae bacterium | reverse complement strand
TTCTACGATCAGATCAAGAAGATCGGCAACGGTCTGCCGGTGCGGTTCCGCCTGGCTCTTCATCCTGCCGACGATCTCAAGGTTGATCTCCTGAAGGGTCAGCCCCTGCAGGTAAGTATTCAGAAGGAGATTCAGCTTTACGATCTCTTCCTCCTCCAGATCCTCTGCCACATCCAGGACCCTGTGTTTGACGATGCTTCCCTCCAGCATCATCACGGCCAGGATCTGGTCATCACCTACCCGTGAAAGCTGGATAAACTTGATCCGGTTTCTCTTGTTGTGAGGTGATGTGATCAGTGAAGCATAGTTTGTATTTGCTGCCAGAAGCCGGACCACCTGCTTGAGGATCTGCTCCAGACGATCTACCTTCTGAACCATCATCTCGTTTTCCCGGACCACCTCTTCCTTGCGGCTGGTCATCAGGTTATCCACATAGAAGCGGTAGCCTTTATCAGTAGGAATACGTCCTGCGGAAGTGTGCGGGGAGAAGATATATCCCATCTCCTCCAGATCCGACATCTCATTGCGGATGGTCGCAGAGCTCAGTCCCAGATCCGTAAATCTGGAGATTGTCCTGGAACCGACCGGCTCGCCTGTATCCAGGTAAGTCTGTATGATCGCGTTTAAAATCTTTATCTTTCTCTCATCCAGTTCCAAGCTTTCCACTTCCTTCCGCGGCGGTTTTGTTTTTGTTAGCACTCATTCTATAAGAGTGCTAACATTATCTGCATACAAAAATACCACCACCAAAAGGTTTTGTCAAGTGGAAACATACTTATAAGAAGAATAATTTTTCAGGGTGCCTCCAGGGCTTTTTTATTTCTTCCAGACAACTCTTTCTTTAATATAGGGCACAGATTCCACAGACAGACAGGTTCACCCCTGCTGTGTCGATGGCCGCATCCAAAAAAGCCATCAGGTTTGCCCGCTCTGCAATACCTGATGGCCTCTGCTGCCATGATATCATCGTTGTGTTTTCATCTGCGGCATTTTTCAAACATGAATCCGATCATATCTTCGGAAAAATCATAATCCAACTTGAAAATCCACCTTCATTTTCTGCCAAATAATCCTTTCTTTATATATGGTGCGGATTCCACAGAAAGACAGGTATACCCCGTTGCGTCAATAACAGTCTTCAGAATATCAGTATCCACTTTCTCCTCGGTCAGGAATGAGGCCTCTTTTTTCCTCAGGGAAGCTGAAACCTTCTTCGCTGAAGGAACCGCATTTCGGATTGCATCACAGATGTGCGCTTCGCACATCCCGCACATCATCCCGTCGATCTTCAATATCGTTTGAATCATGTTTTAGTCCTCACTTTCTGGCTATTACTGTGATCCAAGGTTTTGATCTATGATGAACAGCTTTTACTTTGGAAAAGCCAGCTGCCTTCAGTGCTGCTTTTATGTCATTCACGGTATAGCATTTCATCCCATCAATGATCTTCTCAAACTTAAGGCTGGTGATATCCGTACCGTCTGACTCATTGCAGATCAGGAAATACCCGCCTGTTTTCAGCACCTTTCTCACCTGGCCAAAACAGTTTTCAAGGCCGGGCCAGAAATAGATCGTTTCAAAAGCAGCTGCAAGGTCAAACTTCTCCTCGGGGAGCGCTAGATCTGACACATCCCCCTGCTGCACTGTGCAGCGTCCTGCCTTGATCATATCCCTGTTGTATTCCTTTGCTTTCATTACAGACAGTTCAGAATAGTCAACAGCTGTCACATGTGCCTCTTTATATTTTTCCAACAGAGCCCCGGCGTTCCTCCCTCCGCCGCAGCCGAGGTCAGCAATCTCCAGGAGTTCCATTTCAGGCAGGTGTACCAGTCCCCAATCGGCCATCCTGGCATGTCCTGAGTTCATACCGCTCAGCATCATCTTTCCCAGAAAGCCCTCCGGTTTCCTGGTCTGATTCACGTATTTTTTAAATAATCCCATCCTGTGTTCCTTTCTTTATTCCTGTCTCTCGTTCATTTTTCCCGCTGTAAAAGCCGCAGCTCTCCGCTCATTTTCAGACTTTCCCTCTTTTTCTGTACTTTCCGCAGTATTCATAATCCGGTCATGCACAGATTCTCTCTGTTTTCATATGCAGGGGCAATTAGTTAGGTTATTCTAACTTCCAAGTATACCACACTCTCACTGCTAAAGAAAGAATGTAATCAAATCAAAAGAACAGGGTTCCTGAGATTATTTCTCAAAAACCCTGTCAAAATTAACTTTATATGTAACTGTCCAAAGTATCAAATACAGTTCCGGATCCTAACGTATAATCACCAAATAAAATTGGACTTGAGCATCTCCCCGTTGTCGATCAGTATGTCTTCTCCGGTAATCGATCGGTTTGTAACGGTTAGAAAATAGGCAAGATCCGCTATCTCTTCAGGCACAGCCCATTTCCCTAGAAGAGATTCCGCTTTTACAGCTGTGTAGAGCTCCTCGCTATCAAGGATATGTCTGTTGGATTCGGTAATGACTCCGCCGGGTGAAATACTATTGCAGGTGATTCCGCGTTTAGCAGCAGAAAGTGCCAGGTTTTTCATATATCCGACGATCCCTGCTTTGCTTGCCGAATACAGCGGGAACTCCGCCCCGTTGCGGGCAGATGCGGATGCAATGAACAGGATAGACTTCAAAACCGGGCTGTCCTTAAACTGCTCAGTAAAACGGATCGTTCCCTGGAGATTGACCGCTATTGCCTTCTCCTCCTCAAAGGAGCCCGCATTACTGATCAGGATCTCTGCTTTAGGAATGTCCGGTACATAATCTGTGCAGATATCGTGAATATAATGCTTATAGTTTTCATGGTCGATACTGCTCCCGCTGATATCAAACCCGTAGACACAATGCCCCTCA
>CADBQK010000014.1 GCA_902796775.1 uncultured Lachnospiraceae bacterium | reverse complement strand
GTACATAATTATCTGGAAATAAGCGATAAAACAGGAGAGACGTGGAATACCCGCATGACCTTTAACCAGGCCCAGGAACAGCTCTCTTCTGATCCTCGTTTTCTGCTTTTGCGCCGAGGTGTGCTCGTTAATATGGACTATATCACCGGTTTCAGTAACGATGTCTGTCAGATAGAGGGCGGTATACAGATCCCGATCATTATCCGCAGCAGGAAAAAGATCGAGCAGACCTGGCAGAATTATCTGCTCAATAAGATACGAGACGAGTCCCTGAGAAGGAGAAAACACTCATGAACAACCCTGAAATCCTGAAGCTTTTCCTTTTCTATCTGGTGCTATTGCCAGGGGCATGCCTTTGTTTTTTTCCGATGAAAAATCATCTTCGGCTGGGCGTCAGAAAAACAATTCCTGCAGTTTTTTCTCTTACCCTGCTTGTCATTATCCTTTTGAGTTTCATTGACTACCGATACAATCCCCGCTATAACGCGCTCATGCTGCCGGTGGTCTTTGTATGCTATCTGATTTATCATTCTTTTCTAAAGGTTCATTACAGCCAGTCTTTGTCCGCCTTTGTCCTCGTATGGACCTTTTTTACTTTTATTGCCAATTATGCAAACGGATTTGATGCGATGCACCATCCTGAAAAGACTATAGAGGATTTCAGCATCGAAGCTGCAGGCTATCAATTACTGCTGGGGATTTTATTTACCGTCCTGTTTGCTTATCCAATACTGAAATACGGAAGCCGGATGATCGACAATTTCCATATTTACAGTATCTGGCTGATTTCTATCTCTATAAGCGGTGTGTTCCTGGTATATAACCTGATGATAATTCCCCGTCGGTATGAAGTACTGCAAAACGCCGGTATCTTCCGCTTCTACTGGATGTCTCTTACTCTGCTTATGATGCTCCTGCTTCTGCTTTGCATTATTTTTTATTGTATCGTAGATGGAATACTGGAGATGTCAAAGGCACAGGAAAAGGCGCAGATCCTCGAAATGGAAGAAATCATGTATGGCAAACAGCAGGTATATCTTGAAAAGATGGCCAAAATGCGTCATGATTCCAAACACGCAATCAATACTCTGGAAACACTTATAATGGAAAAGGATATTGACGCAGCGCTTGACTTTATGAAAGAATACCGGGACGCTATGCCTGTTAGTGAAGTTACCCAGTTCTGCCCAAATCCGGCATTAAATGCACTTTTGAATCATCATGCACAGGAAGCGCAGCAGAACCAGATCGAGTGCTCCTGGCAGATCAATCTGGATGAAGATCTTCCTATTAAAGATCTGGACCTGTGCAGTATGATCGGCAATATTCTGGAGAATGCCATCCGGGCTTGCAGAGAGGTGCCTGTTGATCAGCGCTTTATCCAGTTGGCAGTAACCGTACCTTTTGGAAAGCAGTTTTGTATTGTTGCAACAAACAGTTTCAGCGGAAAAATCATTAAAAAGGGGAATCTCTATCAGACAACCAGCAGAGAAGGGAGCGGCCTGGGTCTGCGTTCGATCAATTCTGTCGCAGAACAGTATGGAGGTTCTGCAGAGTTTACGCATAAAGGGAATACATTTTACAGCGATGTAATCATTCCTTTGCCTCAAATACAAAAGTAATCTTGCATTTAATGCATCATTATACATATCACATACTTGCATTCTATTTTGTTTTATATTATATTAATGAAGATAAATCATCTTTCAATAATAGATGTGTAACCTAAAAAGGGAGGATTTTAACATGAAGACAGCTTTTTATGTAGAATATGAAGGCGGACAGGTTGAGCAGGCGGAGATCGTTGCCAAGATCAAGCAGAAATGGCTGGATGATGGGAAACTTATCAAAGAGATCAAGACTCTTGACCTGTATGCAAAGCCGGAAGACAATTCCTGCTATTATCTCATTAACGGTGATATCCAGGGCAAAGTAGACCTGTTCTAATTGCTTTGCTGTGCATTTGTACGGCAGTAATATTCACTGGCTGTAATTACAAAATGAAAAGACCTTCGGGGGACAAAACCCTGAAGGCCTTTTTTTATCTCTGTTATCTGTTACTCATTAGTATTAGCATTCTGCTTGCTATTTGATCTTATACTGCCTGCTGTTCATTTGTACTGTATATCGTTCATTCTTATTCTGCCGGTCTTTGCTGATCATCTGCTGTACACTGACTGTCCATTTGCTGTTCATTTGAAGAGGTCCCTGATGAACGATCCAGTTCAAACCAGAACAGGACACCATCGGGTACATTTTCCACGCCAAAATCCTGACCCAGCAGGTTCATCGTAGCCTTTACAATAGAAAGACCTACACCGCTTCCCCCGTACTCCCGGGTCCTTGCCTTATCCACCTTGAAGAATTTATCCCAGATCCGGGGAAGGTCCTCTTCGGGAATATGATTTCCTGTATTAAATACATTCACCCGCAGTGTATCTGTCTTGTCTTCCAGCGTTATCCGGATCTGTTTTTCTCCATCCAGATGATTGAGTGCATTGGTGAAATAGTTCGTGAATACTTCCTCTACCATGAAGCAGTCGCTCCATACATAAGACGGCTCTTCCTGAGCAAACAGGATATCCGCCTCTTTTTCACGGATGAGGATCTCCTGCCTGGCAATAACCGAGCGGATCAGGTCTGCCACATCAAAGTATTCGATGTTGACCTGGCTGTATCCGAACTCCAGCTGATTGAGTGACATGATCTGGCGGACCATATTGTTCATTTTATTGGATTCGTCCATGATCACCTCGCAGTAAAACTGCCGGCTCTCCTCATCATCCGCCACATTGTCTATCAGGCCTTCCGCATACCCCTGGATCAGTGCGATCGGTGTTTTCAGCTCGTGAGAAACATTGGAAAGAAACTCTTTTCGCAGCTCATCGATCTCTTCTCTCTTTTTCAGGTCTGTCTGCAGACGGGCATTCGCATCTTTCAGATCTCCGATTGAGCGTTCCAGCGACTCGGAAAGCGTGTTGATGCTCTTACCCAGATCACCGATCTCGTCAGCAGTCTGCACAGGATATTTGGCTGTAAAATCCAGCTCTGACATCCTTTTTGCCATCTTAGTCAGCTCAGTAATCGGTTTTACAAATCTCCCTGTAACAAAATAAGTCAGTATAAAGCCGAAGATCACAGCAAATCCAAATATATATAAGAGGAAGATATTGCAAAGAGAAACGCTCTCCTTGATACTTGCAACGGAGGCTCTGAGCAGGATATAATCATTATTCGGCAGCCTCCCCTCCAGATACAGGTAACTGGAGTCCAGCCGCTCGATCCCTATCTGCCGGATTCTGAAATTGCCGGGAGACAATTCCTCCTGTCCTTCTGTATCTTTTGCATAGTCGGCATAGATCATGTTATTGCTTAATCTGGAATCCTGCCCAATCCCCAGGGAGGAATACAGCAGCTCATTCCGTCTGCTTGGTACCAGGATCCCATACAGCTCATGTACTACATAAACATTCCGGTAGATCAATATCGACAGGCTCCGATTCATACTGAGTTTGTCAATCTCCAGCTGAAGCTTTTCTGATACAACTGTATCCTCTACCTCTGTGCTGCTGTTATCATCGCTTTCAGACCTGTCTGATCTATCTGATTTTCCTTCCCTGTCTGCCCCTGACCGCTCCATTCCAAACGGAGTGCCCAGACTTTCTGATTCGCTGTCATCACTGGGCTCCAGTCCTTCCAGGTAGATTCCATTGATCGTTTTGTATACATCTTCCAGCGCTTTTTTCCTGCTGGACATGTAAAAATCGATCATGAATACATTGCAGAAGATCAGACCCAGCACGACTACAAACAGGAGGATACCAATAACCAGAAAGGCAATCTTGACCCGCAGTGTCTGTTTTCGCAGCATATGCTGTCCCCTTTCGATACTATTTATTCATAAGATGCCGGCGCTTAACTCAAACTGTTTTTCTCAAACTAATATACTCACACTATTGTATTCAAACTATTGTACTCATGCTAATATGCTCAGGCTAATATACTCAGTCTGATGTACTTAAGCGCCTTTACGTCAGGCTACTTTACGTCAAATTTATAGCCGATGCCCCGTACTGTCAGAATGTAATCTCCTTTATCACCCAGCTTGCTTCTCAGCTTCTTCACATGGGTATCGATTGTCCGGGCGTCCCCGTAATAGTCATAATTCCAAACACTATTGAGAATATTTTCCCGGGAAAGTGCCTTTCCCTCATTTGTCATAAAATAAGTCAGGAGCTCAAACTCCTTGAAAGAGAGCTCAATAGGGGCCCCATCGATCCGTACTTCATGCGCGGATTTGTCGATAACAATCCCACCGGCTTCGATCGTGTCATCTGCAGCATGAGTACTGCTGCGCCTGAGGATGGCTTCTACACGGGCTGCCAGTACTTTGATACTGAAGGGTTTCGTGATATATTCATCAATCCCCAGATCAAAACCCTGCAGCTCATCGCTCTCTTCTCCCTTTGCAGTCAGCATAATGATCGGTACTTTGGAATACTGGCGGATTTCCTTAACGACCTGCCTGCCGTCCATCTTCGGCATCATCACATCCAGAATTACCAGAGAAATATCATTCTCAGCGAAAAACCGGTCAAGAGCCTCTTCCCCATCTCCAGCTTCTACGACCAGATAACCGCGGCGGGAAAGCACATCCTTTACCAGTTTGCGCATCCTGCTCTCGTCATCTACTACCAGTACTTTCAGGTCATTTGCCATTATGTTCCCCTTTCTGTCAGCAACGTCCTTTTTCTTTATGTGATGAAGGGTTTTGAAGCTGATCTGTATATTATAATGAATATATACTGCTTTTATCCGCTTTTGCAGACTATTTAGCATTTTTCCGGATGTCTTTTGTCTTTTCATGAAGCGGGACATATGGTAAGATATGAGTATCGATTTCACATGTCACACATCTTTGCGGAGGTTGAAGAGATGAAAAGACTGGAAGATAAAATACGCAGTGAAGGTCATGCACTCAGTGAAACAGTCCTGAAGGTCGACAGTTTTGTGAACCATCAGGTAGACCCCGCCCTTATGTACGAGATCGGCAAAACATTCGCCGACTTTTACAAAGATCAGCACATCACAAAGGTATTCACAATTGAAAGCTCCGGTATTGCACCTGCTGTTTTTACCGCGCACTTAATGGGTATACCTCTTGTGATCCTGAAGAAACAGACCTCCAAAATACTGGGAGAAGACGTTTACCAGACAGGTGTCACTTCGTTTACCAAGGGTACCAGCTATGAGCTGACACTCTCCGCCAAATACATTTCCGCTGAAGATAATATCCTGATCATTGATGATTTCCTGGCCAACGGAGAAGCAGCGAATGGTGCCATCACGCTGGTGCGGATGGCCGGCGCCAGCATCGCCGGTGTCGGGATCCTGATTGAAAAGTCCTTCCAGAGAGGCCGCAAACGTATTGAAGATGCCGGGGTCAGCGTTAAATCCCTGGTCCGTATCAGCAAGCTTAACCGCGGAAATATTGAGTTTGGTGAGGCGGATCTGTAATCGATCCGGCCTGCCACATACAAATCGCTGTAAGTACTCCTCCGGCAATGGCTCTGGCCTTGTCTGAAATGGTAAAACAGTTTGCTTTGCGGTCTATCCTTGGATCGATATCTGCAATCTTAAAGTGCTCCGTCACTTCATATCCATCCCGGAGAATCCCCCTGACAAGCCCGCTGATGCTGGCATAAACCGGCTCGCGGCCGACATGGGCGATCAGGTCACCTTTTTCCACGATATCGCCGATTTTGGCTGCCGGGTAAAAGATGCCTTCTCCGGGAGAATGGAGTACTCTCTCTTTCCCATAGCCGGCAATCAATCCCGGAACGCCGGTATTTGGCTGGGCACTGCCTTCAAATATTAACCTTCCCAGATCATGTCCGCGGTTGGTTTCAATCACAACATCCGTATCCTCTCCGGCTGTAAAACCCGGGCCGAGTGCGATCACCAGCGGTGCCATCTCTCTTCTTGTACCCAGATTTCTTTTTGCTATAGCAGCATCCACCAGTATGTCAGGTTTTGCCTGAAGAGCCTGCTCCAGAACAGGATCTGCTATAACCGGCACCTCTCCACGCTCCCAAACCGACTCTGCCTCTTTCAGATTCCCCACACGTCTTGCCGTAACATTCTCCACAACAGCAATCCCATCATAGATTGCCTCAGAAAAGGCAACACTTCTTCGGATTGCGGAAGGCCTGGGAATCTCTGTTGCTAATACCCTGTATCCGCACTGATGCAGACACCAGATCGTGCCTGTTGCCAGGTCACCAGCCCCGCGTACTGCAACCATTAAGGGGCATGTTCTGTCTTCTTTTGCTATCTCTTTTTTCATGGGTTAACTCTTGTTTCTCTTAGTCGTGTATCAAAAAAGAATCCTCATATCTTGAAGCATCAAAATACCTTTAAGTGCTTCCTGCATCTCTATAATATATATCTTTCTTCTTTACTATCTACTATACTTCTTTAACCATCGAGGAAAGAATAATAAGCTCGGCTCAAATAAATCCGGTTCAAAGCTTGAATAATGCCAGAAATATGTATTTTACAATCTATCCATCAGACATTTCACCAATCCCAAAACCAGTAAAAAAGCTTCGCGTCGTAAGCATGAACCACGTTTTAACTTTTTGACGCTATTACCACCATTTTACAATGTGATTGTAAACTTTACAAGTTTTTCTCATGTTCGTTTCGTGAAGTATTGATCTTTATCTTTCTTTGCCGGACAGTTTCT
>CADBQK010000013.1 GCA_902796775.1 uncultured Lachnospiraceae bacterium | reverse complement strand
TTTTTTTTTTTTTTTTTTTTGAATACACGTATCATTGTGCTGGCAGCGCAAAATAAATAACTGCAGTTATTGTTTTAACTGCAGTCTGCCCAACGCCCCCTCAGCGCAAAGCCAAACATATATATATATATTATGGCAATATCGGTGTGCGCATTATGTGACAGTTACGTGCCAGAAATAATGAGGTTCATAAGCAGAGCTTCCAATTTTGTTTCATGAAACCGATTGTGTATTTTTGTGATCAGAATAAGGTGGTCTATCGAATCAAAGAAGTTTTCAATATCGACCGTAATGACATATTGCTTTCCGCTTTGAACATAGTCTCTTGCCTGAAAAACAGCCGGTTCCGTTCCTTTCCCTTTTCGGTAAGCATAGGAATACTCTGAGAACTCTGGTTCCAATAATGACGCATGGTCAGTTGAAAAGACATGCAGAAATTCAGGCCTCTTTTATCCTTCCGCATGAAAAGTCCGAACCTGCATCATAAAGAATGCATGGAGATGCGCTGACGATGTATCGTATATAAAGAGAAGGAAAGGAAGAAGAGCAGTAATGGAAAATCTCACACTTGCAAAACAACTGGCAGACCGCGAACTCGAAAAGATCAGCGGCGGCAGACAACTCACACCGCGTGAGGAAGCAGACCTCGAGAAAGCGGATCAGAGGGCGATCGAAGTCGTTGATCTGCTCGAACGCACCAACAACAGAGATGCACTGAGAAAGTTCAGGGATGATTATACAGAGGCGTCTTACAGATATACCAGAAGTGTCTTGAATGACAAAATTGCGCCGGACAGCGTCATGTTCAGCGAGTTCTTCGAAACCTATTACGGGTGGCCGTCCTGATCTGAAACGGGCCTGCCCGTTTTTTATTCGCTGTCACAGACTTTGCGGTTTCATAATATGATTCATCCATGTCAAAACCGGAGGCACCTGAATCAGGAAAAAGAATAAGCAGTATTCTTTCCGGTGCCTGACCATGTCATAAAACAGCTGGAATTACACGTTTCTTCCAACTTTTGTCCGAACACTTTGAATTACGGATATTTCAGTATTGCGGATTTGTAAATATTCTGTCCACCACGATATCGGTCATCTCCTGAACCGATTCGGCATACCCCCCTCTTGCCCATTTCATGAAGATGCCGAAAAGACCGTAGGCGAGATAGCAGCTTTCGTATGTATCCATGGCCTGCTCCGTGTCGCTGTCGGTCGTGATCAGCTCATAGGCGGACAGGATCGCACCGTGATGCCCCTGAGTGATGATGAGATCATTTTTTTTGCGCATGGAATAGCAGAAATCAAAATAGCGCTCCACCCGATAACTGTCATTCAGCGGATGTTCCTTGAGTCTGTGCTTCCGCTCGTATTCACGCCACTTCATGATGATGTAAGAGGTAATGATCTCGTCCTTTGACCGGAAGTTGCGAAAATAAGTCGCCCTGCCGATGCCTCCTGCTTCACAGAGCTCGTCAATGGTGATCTTTTCAATATTTTTCTGTTTCATCAGCTTGAATAATGCTTCTCCGTAGGCGGAGGTTACATAATCTGACATACAGGTTTCTTCCTTTCCGCATGATGATACGAATTCTTCGAATGGTATCATTTTCCGCTGGTTCATTGACTTTAAAATAACGCGATGAGACTATAGTATCATCCTGGCTCAGGCCTGTCCAGTCATGAAACAGCAGGAGATTGTCCTTATGGAGAATGCAAAAAAGAAAAGCAAACTGAAAAAGATTCTGATCTTGATCGGTATTCTGATCACTGTAATTGCGCTGGGAATCATGATTTTTCTGAAGCAGACCATTCTGATATCTTTCCCGGAACTCAAAGGGGAACCGGAGATCGGAAAGTGGTACGAAATCCCGGTGGAAGGTGCACAGTCTTCCGATGGCAGTAAATGGCACGGCATTTTCCGAAAGGGGACAGAAAATAAGGTTGTTGTCTATTTCTTCGGCGGCGGCGTGAGCATTACGCCGGAAACCTCTGAAGGCGGCAAGAAGTTCTTTGCGGAGAACATGCTTGCACAGGATTTTGTGGCACAGGGCGGGATCGGAAGCAACGCAGAGGAGAATCCGTTTCGAAACTGGAGTTTTATCGTGCTGCCTTATGCGACAGGGGATTTTCACGCCGGAACGGGAACGTATGAGGGAAAAAAGACGGTATATCACAAAGGATACAGCAATTACGCCGCATACATGGAACAGATAAAGACGTATGCAGGGG
>CADBQK010000012.1 GCA_902796775.1 uncultured Lachnospiraceae bacterium | reverse complement strand
CCGGTCTCCGGACAGCCCGGGAACGCAGGAAGCGGTATGTCTGGCTGCAGACCTTCGGATCCAGGAGCGGCATACTGCTGCTATAGGAAGAAAATGCACTGTCTACATGCCGCAGTGCAAAGGAAAGACATAGATCGCGAAGCTCGTCAGTCATGCTTCTGTGAATATCACAGACCAGGATCTGGGGGGTCTCCCTCCCCATATACCGGTTCAGCTCAAGGTTTCCGACCAGCGACACATCCATACCTTCTGAATAGTAGGAAGCGAATGCGGCTCGGCGAAATGCTACACCGGACAGGATCGGAACTCTGGCGTTGTATCCATACGGGAGCTCACCACGCTGCATCGTGTCTTCACGCAGACGGACCCGAAGGGTCTGCTGGTCTGCTCCGACGGGACGGATCTCCTCGATCATGCCGCTGACCTGTACAAGCGGCTGCGGCATTCCCTGTCCAAAAGGCTCCATCTTTTCGATCTGTCGGATCAGCTCTGTATCGATCTGCGATACATCGACCTTTGCTTCTGTCTCCAGTACCGGCGTCAGCAGTCTGGCATCCATTCTTTTATCTGCATATTCATTTATTCTTCGGATCAGCTCCGGAACTTTTGAAACCGGCAGTGTCATCCCGGCAGCAGCTGCATGCCCTCCATACTTGACGAACAAATCACTGCAGCTTGTAAGCGCTGCATACAGATCAAATCCCGGAATGCTTCTTGCAGAGCCGGCCGCCAGTCCGTTTTCATCGGCTGAAAGGATGATATTGGGCCGGTAGTAGGCGTCTTTGATCCTGGATGAAACGATCCCTATGACTCCATGATGCCATCCCTGTCCGCATACAACGATCACTTTGCTGTTTTTCAGCTCTGAGGATTCATCGATTATCGTCCGCACCTGATCCAGAATATCCTGCTCAACCTGTCTGCGGTTTTCATTTTCCTCATTCAGCTGCCGGGCAATCCCCCTGGCTTCCTCAGCATCCTGCGTCGTGAAAAGCCTCACACCCCGTGAAGCATCTCCCATCCGGCCGCCCGCATTGAGTCTGGGAGCTACACTGAAACCGACAAACCCGCTGGTCAGTTTCCTGGAAAAATCATACCCGGCGCTTCGCAGGAGCTCGCGAAGTCCGAGATTGGACGGATCCTTCATACGCCGGAATCCTTCGCTGACCAGGATCCGGTTTTCCCCGGTCAGATCAACAATATCCGCAACCGTACCAACAGCCGCCAGCTCCAGGTAAGGCAAAACATCTTCCTTCCACTCCAGGCGCTGCGCAAGCGCCTGCACCAGCTTGAAAGATACCCCGCAGCCGGCTAGATGCCGGTAGGGATAAGTCTCCCCCGGCTGCTTCGCATCGATCACACTCACGCAGCGTGGCAGCAGCGGCGGACATTCATGGTGATCAGTCACGATTACATCCATCCCGAGTCTTTTCGCCAGATCACATTCCCGCGCAGCCGAGATCCCGGTATCAACCGTGATGATCAGCCTGGTCCCCCGCTCTGCTATCTTACGGACCGCCTGCTCATTCAGGCCGTACCCCTCTTCCATCCGGTCCGGCAGATAATAATCTGTCAAACAGTCCTCCTTTTCCGAAGAATGTCCGGAAGCCTTCATAACGGATGTCAGAAACAGGTACAGGATACTTGCAGCTGTGATCCCGTCTACATCATAGTCTCCGTAGATCGTGATTCTCTCCTGCCGGCTGATCGCCAGGCAGATCCTCTCCACAGCCTCATGCATCCCCTTCATCAGAAAAGGATCATGCAGCTGGGCAGCAGAAGGATTCAGAAAACGATACGCCTCCCTGCCATTCTCCACGCCCCGCGCAGCCAGAAGCCTCGCCAGCAGCGGATGGCAGCCAAGCTCCTCCTCAATCCGGGCAGCAGCTTGTCCGCTGCCCTCCTTCATCACCCATCTATAACTTTCAGGTACCATATATCCCCCAGCTTAAAAAATGAGACACACCCACTCTTACACTTCCACTCATCATATCTGCTTATCTTATCTGCTCATCTAACCTGCTCAACTTAGGTGATTGCGAAACAGTATATCCTGCGTCTTGTGGACACTCACAGGCAAAGTTTCACAATTGCCTGTCAAGCTATTTAACAGGAAGAAGCTCCGCTCACGCCGATCAAGTTATTTAACAGGAAGAAGCCCTGCTCACGCCTATCAGGTTATTTAACAGAAAGGAGCCCCGCTCACGATGCGGAACTCCTTCGTTTTGTTCTGTTAAAGCTTACGCCTTTTTACCTGCCTTCCTCATCAGGCACCACAGTGTACCTGTGATCATGACGGAGGACCAGCCGCCGCCGATGATACCGGCCATGATCGGAAGCGCGAATTCCTTAATGGAGGGAACTCCCAGGATGTAGAGGCAGAATACGGTAATAAATGTTGTGATCGACGTATTGATGCTTCGTGAGAGAGTCTGGCTGATACTTGCATTGACAATCTCTTCCTCGGATGCCCTTTCCATCTCCTTCAGATTCTCGCGGATTCGGTCGAATATAACGATAGTCGCATTGATCGAGTATCCGACGATCGTCAGCATACACGCGATGAAGGTGGTACCAACGGAAATCCGCAGGACAGCATAGACCATCAGCACGATCAGGACGTCATGGATCAGCGCGATAACCGCACTGGCGCCGAAACGCAGATCCTTGAACCGGAACCAGATATACAGGAGGATACAGATCGTGGCTATGATCACGGCTACAACCGCATCGCTTCTCATCTCGCTGCTGACAGTTCCGCTGATATTCTCTTCTGTGATCGCAGTTTCATCAATCGAATATTTCTCCTCAAGTGCAGTCTTAACTGCCTGCCTCTGCTCAGGAGTGAGGATCGGAGTCTTGATCACGATTTCATTGCTGCCGGTCGTATTCTGGAACTGGACATCGGCTGTACCGGCATTATCCTGGAATATCTTCATCAGGTCTGCTTCATCAGATCCGGGTACATCCAGAGACTCATTAAACATAACCGTCATGGCTGTACCGCCTGTGAAATCCAGACTGAAGTTAAGCATTTTTTTGCCTTGTGAGCTGTGCATGCCCATGGAAGCAAAACCTACCAGGATCAGGACTATGGAAATCACGTAAGAGATTTTCTTGAAACCGTAAAAATCACGGATTTTCGGTGACTTCTGCCTGCCGTAGTATTTCTCATCCCTAAAACCAATCCCGTACAGTGCATACAGGACCACTCTGGTCACGATCAGGGCTGTAAACATGGACAGGACGATACCCATTGTCAGTGTAATGGCAAAACCGCGGATCGTACCGGTACCTTTGAGATACAGGATCGCGGCTGCGATCAATGTGGTGATATTGCCGTCCAGGACAGCGGAAAGTGCCTTGTGGAAACCGGTTGCAAAAGCATCTTTAACATTCTTGCCTGCAGCGATTTCTTCACGGATTCTCGTAAAGATAATGACATTCGCATCTACAGCCATACCGATGGTCAGGATGATACCGGCCATACCGGGCAGGGTAAGCGTGACGTCCAGTCCGTTCAGGAAGCAGAGCATGGCAGTGACATAGAGTGCCAGAGAGATGGCAGCTGCCACACCGGATACCCAGTAGATAGCGATCATGAAGATCATGACCAGCACCATGCCGATCAGGCCGGCCTTCAAACTGGTGCTGACTGCATCGGAACCGAGCTTGGCACTGACAACTTTTGAGCTGATCTCGTGCAGGCCGAGCTTCAGCTTACCGGCACGGATCGTTGTTGCAAGAGCATCTGCAGACTCATAGGTGAAATTGCCTTCGATAACACACTCACCGTTTGTGATAGCCTGCCTGACATTCGGTGCGCTGATGACTTTACCATCATAGATGATGTAGATCGGCTTGCCGATATTTCTCTGGGTAGCTTCTGCAAACTTTGTCGTTCCCTCACTGTTGAACAGCAGAGAGACAACAAACTGGGAATTGCCGTATTCGTCTTTATTGCTTGTGGCACGTGCATCGGTAATGGAATTGCCGTCGAGAATCTGATAATACCCGCTCAGCACTTCCTCCTCATCACCGTTCTTTTCCGCTTCACAAAAGCTGATCGTTCCGGGATTGCCGAGCTGCGCCAGGATCTCTTCTGCATTATACACACCGGGGATATCCACATTAATACGGTTCGTACCCTGACGGTATACTTCTGCTTCGGTACTATACGCAGTAACTCTTTGCTGGAGCTTATACACCGTGTCATTCATATCATCATTGGACGGATTTGCATCATCCGCCTCATAGGTGATATTCACACCGCCGGCAAGATCCAGGCCAAGCTTAATATACTCTGCCTTGCCTAAGTGCTGTTTCCCGTAACCGAACTTTGCCACATACGAGCAGGCTGCGATCATGGCAATCACCACGATCAGAACGACCCAGCTCAACTTCTTACTTCTCATGCCTGTTGGTCTCCTCCCTCATAATCCGCCTGAGCGGCCTTTATCATAATGGCACATTCGACTCTTTTACGCATCAGAATGCATCCAATTTCATACACATCATTCATGGAATGGCTGAAATTCCACGCGTTTGCTGCGCATCCGCCGCTGCAGTAATAGCGGGCAAAACACTCTCTGCATTTCGGCTTGGCATAGACATTGCATAGTTTGAATTCATCACGGATATCTGTCCGCAAGACGCCATCCCATACATTTCCCATCAGGAAATCTTCCTGCCCGACAAACTGATGACAGGGGTACAGATCCCCCCAGGGGGTCACTGCCAGATACTCGGTCCCCGACCCGCATCCGGCCAGGCGCTTGGCCACGCAGGGCCCGCCTTCCAAATCGATCATAAAGTGGAAAAAGTTAAAATGTTTTCCCTCTCTGTCCCTTTTTACAATTTCACGAGCCAGACGGTCGTACTCCTCAAGCAGGATAGGTACATCCTCCTCCCGGATCGCATAGGGCTCATCTGCCGGAGCGACAACAGGCTCTACCGAAATCTGGGTGAAGCCTTCATCCGCCAAACTCAGAACATCTTTGGAAAAGTCTGTATTCCAGTGGGTAAAAGTCCCCCGGACATAATATGTCTTGTCCCCTCTGCGGCGGGCAAATTCCTTAAACTTCGGCATGATCAGATCATAACTGCTGCCATTTCCATTGCGGAAGGGACGCATCCGGTCATTTACCTTGCGTCTTCCATCCACACTCAGCACGACATTTGCCATCTCCCGACTGCAGAAGTCTGTCACATCGTCATCCAGGAGCACTCCATTGGTCGTAAGAGTGAAGCGGAACTGTTTGCCGCACTCTTCCTCACGGCTTCGTCCGTAGGCAACCAGCTTCTTTACGACCTCCCAGTTCATCAGAGGCTCCCCTCCGAAAAAGTCGACCTCCAGATTCCGGCGGTTACCGGAGTGCTCGATCAGAAAATCAAGCGCCTGCCGGCCTACTTCATAGCTCATGATCGCCCGCCGGCCATGATACTCGCCTTCCTCTGCAAAACAGTATTTGCAGGCAAGGTTGCAGTCGTGGGCTACATGCAGGCATAAAGCCTTGACAACGGTCTTTCTCTTTTTGAAATCCAGGACAAAATCTTCATATATATCTTCTGAAAACAGGCTTTCATCCCGGATCAGGGTCTCAATCTCCTCCAGTCCCTCCCGGATCTCTTCCGGAGAATATTTCCCGGAGAAGAACTCGATTATCCGATCTGCATCTGAACCCATCTCTTCATAAACAGCAATGAGATCATAGACAAGATCATCCACGACATGAATGCTTCCGCTGTTCACATCCAGCACGATGTTGTATCCATTATTCCTGTACTGGTGTATCAAAAACAACACTCCTCAGTATCTGGTATCTATTTATATGTATCCGGCTTTTATGAAAGCCCTGCTTCCTAATATGTATCCGTATGTATCCGGCTTTTATGAAAGCCCTGCTTCTACGCAACAGGAAAGGAGCAGCGACCTGGTATTTCAAACCGCTGCTCTGCTTTCTCAGGTATTTTGCAAATATTCAGCACCTCTCAGCCGGAGAATACTGCTTTGTTACGATTGTATGCTTGTATACTGACCATCTGTATAACCGGTGCTTTGATATCTTTGTACGCCGGTCATCCGTCTGCTCAGAACAAAACAAGACTTATTTGCGATTTTCGCAGCTCTGATTTCCTACTGTGCAGGAAGTCTTGCAAGCGGACTGGCAGGAAGTCTGGCACTCGCCGCAGCCGCCCTTAACCATACTCTTCTTCATCGACTTTGTCTTTAAGGACTTGATGTGTTTCATTTCGTATCCTCCTGTTCGGGCATCCGTATCAAAAGATGGAGCCTGATAATTCTGGGAAAAGTAATGCTGTAAAGTAACTTTTTATACCAGCTGACCCATTGTAGCACATAAAAAGACGAGTGTCAAAAGGTCTTTGCATCTATCTGGATCTATCGTGCATCTATCTGGATCTATCGT
>CADBQK010000011.1 GCA_902796775.1 uncultured Lachnospiraceae bacterium | reverse complement strand
TTCGAACTCGATCCTTTCCAAAAAGATGTCCTCTTTCTCTTTTGCGGACGGAAACAGGATCGGTTCAAAGGGCTTGTGTGGGATGGATTATCCGAAGGGTTTTGTTATCCGCACATTTTTTATTAGTATTCAATAACCAGGCCTTTCCCAAAGAAAAAACCTGTGGAAACAATGCAGATAAAAATGTAGCAGTATAATCTCCATAAGGAGGTGATTACTGTTATGAAAGAATTCAATCACAATGTTTCTATTGTAATGGATTTTCTCAAAGAAAGGGGGTTTAAAAACCGCACAATCCAATATTACGAAGCCTTTTACCAAAAATTGTTGGCTTACCTGTCAGAGCAGGGACAAAAATACGATCCTGAACTTGGCCTTACATTAGTATCAGATAACGGGGGTTCTTTTTTGAAACCCGGAAAGCATTTGGCTGAAAAGGCATGTATTGCTAAGCTGAATGCTGTCTATACATATGGGCATATCACCAATGTCCAGATATCTCCAAGAAAAAGCTATTCTTCGCATATCCTTAATGAAACATTCCGGAACCTGGTTACAGGATATCTCCTTAGCAGGAAAGATGTTTTTAAAGAATCACAGATTGAAAATGCCAGACGGAGATGTGTACTGTTCCTGAAGTACATACAGGCAAAAGGCTTCTGCAAGATCTCTGATATTACTTACGATGATATAAGGGCATATCATGATGAATTATCTCATTTAAAAGAAATATCCCGCATTATCGAAGAATCCAGCATCCATCAATTTCTGCTCTATCTTGCTGAGTCTGGTTTTGTATCATATGGTTTATATTTATATCTGTATGCCCTGGAAACAAAAACGCTTGTTACCATAGATGACTTTACCAGCGAAAGCAGGCATAAGATAAGGGATCTATGCGATCAGAATTCCCTGATCCGGCCGGATAAATTCCTTGATATGGGATTTAAACTGTTATCTATGCATGAGGATGCAGGATACGTACTGGATTATACAGAGACATGCAGAAGGGCGATCCTGCTGCTGTATTTGTTCCTTGACCTGCATAAACTCGGGTATTCTCCGGGGATCGCCGACATATGGCTGCATTCTGATGCGGTAAAGGCCGTAATACAAGGAAGTTCCTGGAAGACAGCGCGCCGCATACTGTTCTTATTTTCCAGATTAGCATTATCCGGCAACGCAGATTTTGATGTTGTCAAGCCAAAAGGGATCAAAGGGCTGGATGAACTGCCGTACTGGTGTGTGCCCCCGATTCTGGAGTTTTCTGAAAGCCGCCGGAGAATAAAGCTTGATGAACGCACAGTTAAGGATGACATATATCGTATACTCCGTTTTTGCAGGTTTATGGTGTCCAAAGGCATTTCATCCTATGGCGAAATCTCTGGAGAGGACGTTGCGGAATTCAATCTCGCTGACAGTCACGGATCTCCCGGGGCAAAAAACTCCTGCAACGGAGGAATAAGACGTTTCCTTAAGTTCCTATACTGGGAGGGCATCATTTCATCCGCCTCTTTATATATGGCACTTGGATATGCTGCTGCGCCAGTTGAAACAACCGTAGTGACACTCACACAGGAGGAGACAGATGCTGTAAAGCTGTTTATTGATAATGCCTGTACAGACCTGGAGATCCGTGATAGTGCCGTTATGGTGCTTGGACTTGAAATGGGCATGCGCGGAAGTGATATAGCAGGTCTGAAGCTGTCGGACATTGACTGGAAGCAACGCGCCATACGCTTCTGCCAGAATAAGACCGATACGGACGCATGGATTCCGATGCCTGTAATGGTCGGGAATACCGTATTCAGATATCTTAGCAGATCCCGTCCGAGAAACACGGAACGTGACCATGTATTTATAGATTTTGATGCTCCCCATAAGCCGATGACTCGCTGCATATGCTACAATGCTTTGAAACGCATCCTTCCTGAACGGAAGGTAAGCGGGTCAGGATTCCACGTTACAAGAAAGACTTTTTCAACAAACCGGATAAGGAACGGGTTGCGGCCGGAGCAGATCGCTGATGCGATGGGACACAGAGGGACAAAAAGCCTTTCCCACTATCTTTCGCTTGACGATGAGCGTATGGGATTGTGCCCACTCTCCCGGACAGATCTGGGTATACAGATGGAAGGGAGGCTGTTATGAAAAAGTGTATGTTCAAAAGCGCCCTGGCTCCTTATATACAGGGTCTTCTGGATCAAAAACGCGCATTGGGTTTTAAATATGATACAGAAGAATACGTTCTTGGCAAGTTTGACAAATATTGGATAGAAACAAACGGGGACACAGACACTATAACCATGGAAGCTCTTTCCGGCTGGGTAAAGCAGAGGCCTACAGAGGGGAAATCAACACAATCTTTACGTATATCAGTAGTAAAACAGCTGGCGATATACATGAATGGCATCGGCAAAGTGTCTTATATTCCTATGGACAGGATACGATGCCCGAAGCCTGTGATACATATCCTTACCATTCCGGAGATCATCGATCTATTCCGGGTGATCGACAGTTTTAAACCAAAGAAACAATCACCGGGAGTCACCAGGATGGCGGACGGATACAGATTGATCTTCAGGCTCATCCTTACAACGGGCCTCAGAAGGGGTGAGGCGGTTAGTATCCGCATTTGTGATATCAACTGGGAGAACAACTCGATCATCATCCGCAATGCCAAAGGCCATAAGGACAGGATTGTCTTTATGGCCGGAGACCTTGCAGGACCCCTCAGTGAGTATATCGATCAGAACCAGTCGTTCTCGCCAACAGAGTGGGTGTTTCCGTCCTTCGACCCTTCCCGCCATTTTTCAGCAGGAGCGCTTGCCATACGATTCAGGACCTTCTGGAATGAGACCTGTTTTGCATCAGACACCGTAAAAGCACCGACGATACATTCCCTTCGTCATACCTATGTGGTCTTGCGCATGAATGGATGGATGCTGGAGGGTTTAGACCTGAATGTCATGCTCCCTTACTTGAGCAGGGCATTAGGCCATAAATCATCCAACGAAACCTTTTATTATTACCATCATGTCATGGAAGCGTTCCGCCTGATCCAAGACAAGGACAGCCTCGCGGCGACTGTATTCCCGGAGGTGAGGATCCAATGAAGACTATGATCGACAAGAAGCTGTTTTTTTCCATGACACTGGACTTTCTTGATATATACATCCCCCAGGACAGTCCCAGTTCAAAAACTATCAAGACTTACAGGGACGGACTTACTGTGTTTCGCCGGTATGTGAGTGATGAAATGGACATCTCCATTCGGAAGTTCAGTTTCCGGGACTGTACTTTTGACTTCGTACTCGACTACAGAAACTGGCTTCTTGATACAAAGAAACGTGCCAGGGCCACTGTAAATAACCGGCTTGCAGCGATTAAGTCATATCTGCGCTACGCTGCTTCCAGGGATGTCTCACTACAGCAGATTTACCTCAATGTATCAGATGTTCCTTTTTTAAGGATTGAAAAAAAGATCCGTCCGATAATAGAGGATGTTTCCGCTTTGAAGGCATTTCTGGATGCTCCGCCAAACACGAGAACCGGCTGCAGAGATACTATGATCCTTTCAGTCCTCTTCGATACGATGATCAGGGCAGACGAGCTGATACAGATAACAGTAAAAGATGTCATCCTGAATACGGAGACCCCATACATCCTGATCCATGGAAAAGGGAACAAAGAGAGGACAGTACCTCTCTCAACAAATGTCGTTCCACTGATCCTGGCATTTATGGAAGAATACCATGGAACAGGCATCTGCGGTAATGATCCGTTTATCTATACAGTATCACATGGTAGCGTCCATCAAATGTCGGAAAGGAATGTAGAGCGTATTGTAAAAAAATATGCAGATATCACGAGAGAACACTATCCTTCTCTTCCGGATCATGTTTACCCGCATATGCTCAGGAGGACGCGTGGAACAGGTTTATATCGTGACGGTGTCGCCATTGAAGCGATCGCAATCGCTATGGGACATGCCAGCATTCAGACCACTAAAGACCACTATGCCTTTCCTTCACTTGAGCAGAAACGGCAAGCAATGGAAAAAGGGACAGGAGTTATCTCTTCCGGAAAAGAGGAGCAGGAATGGCCGGATGACGAAGATGAATTCGCACGTCTTTGTGGATTAAGATAATCTTTTATCCGCACATTTTTCTGATGAAAGCACTGAAATACCTTTTTATATCATGTCCTCGAAGAAAAGTGTGCGGATAACAATAATCTACGGATAACCCTTCTTTTCCGAATATTCGGAAAAGAAGGGGATGGATTTCTCCTTCTCTATAAGAGGCTTATTCCCGGCTCACGCTTCCAATGGCCAAGGAACAAACGGGA
>CADBQK010000010.1 GCA_902796775.1 uncultured Lachnospiraceae bacterium | reverse complement strand
TGGAAGAACTGGATGGTTTAAAGTGCACTGTGATGGAAGGTATGTGATGGAAGAAGATTATCTGCTGATTTCCGGAATACAGCATTTCAGCTTTTGCAGGCGGCAATGGGCATTCATTCATATCGAGAACCGATGGGACGAAAATCAGTTAACCGCAGAAGGACGGGCGATGCATGCCAGGGTACACGAGGCAGGACTGACTTCGAAACGTGGCGGCATTATTACTCTTCGAGGTTTACCGGTTCGATCCAATCGATTGATGATTACAGGAGTCTGTGATGCGGTTGAACTGATTCCTGATGAGGAAGGGATTCCGCTTCAGGGCAGAAAGGGAACATGGAAAATTCATCCTGTGGAATATAAGCACGGGAAAACCAAAAAGGACGACGGCGACCGGCTTCAATTGGCGGCGCAATGTGTTTGTCTGGAGGAAATGCTGGCATGCAGGATCGAGAGTGCGAGTTTGTATTATGGGAAAACGCACAGTCGGGAAGAAGTGATTATGGATGATTTACTGCGTGAAAAGCTGGAATCTATCGTAGCAGAGATGCATGGATATTATCAGAGGAAATATACGCCTAAAGCCCGGAAAACGAAATCCTGCAGGAACTGTTCTCTCGCAGATATCTGCTTGCCGGAATTAATGAGCAGCATAAGTGTTGAGGATTATGTTCATAGTCATGTCAATGAGGATGACATATGAAGAAACTGTTAAATACTTTGTACATTCTGTCAGAAGATGCCTATCTCTCTTTAGATGGGGAATGTGTTTGTGTCAATTATTCAGACGGTTCAAAGAAACTGATCCCACTTCATATCCTGGAAAGTATTATGTGCTTTTCGTATAAAGGAGCTTCTCCTGCGCTGATGGGAAAGTGTGAAAAAACGGGAGTGTTTCTGGCTTTCTATGCACCGTCCGGGAAATATCTTGCCAGTATTGCAAATTTTACAAATGGAAATGTATATCTGAGAAGGACACAATATCGGATGGCTGATGATCCGGAGACGGCGCTTCGCGTATCAAAGAATATCATCTGTGCGAAACTGTATAATGCAAAATATGTTTTGCTCCGCTGTGCCAGAGATCACGAGCTTCGTGTTGATGCTGAAAAACTGAGAAATGCGGCAGGTACCATTTCCAGGTACATGAAGGATGCGGAGCATGTTGCCAACATGGACAGTCTGCGGGGCATTGAGGGAAATGCAGCTGCAGAATACTTTGGTGTGTTTGATGAAATGATCCTGCAGAGCAAGGAATCTTTTCGGTTTTCAGGAAGAAACAAACGTCCTCCTGAAGACAGGGTGAATGCATTGTTATCTTTTTCTTATTCCCTGTTGGCACGAGATTGCGCAGCAGCTCTTTATGGAAACGGGCTTGACCCATTTGTGGGTTTCATGCATGTTGACCGGCCTGGCAGACAGTCCCTTGCATTGGATCTGGTCGAGGAATTGCGAAGCTCCTATGCGGATCGATTTGTGATGACTCTTATCAATAATCGCATGATTCTGCCAAAGGATTTTGTCATCAACGATAATGGAGCGGTTCTTCTGACAGATGAGGGAAGGAAAAAATTCCTGTCTGAGTGGCAGGCCAGAAAAAAGCAGACACTGACGCATCCTTTTTTGAAAGAAAAAGTCAGCTGGGGGCTTGTCCCTCATGTGCAGTCGCTGCTTCTTGCGAGATTTATTCGTGGGGACCTTGATCAGTACCCTCCTTTTTTCTGGAAATGATGATATGGAACGGATATGTTAATACTGATAACTTATGATGTGAATACAACGACTTCAAGTGGGCGTAAACGGTTGGCGAAAATAGCCAAGACGTGTGTGAATTATGGACAACGTGTTCAGAATTCTGTGTTCGAGTGCGATTTGAGTGCCGCGCAGCTTGTCGTTGTGAAAAAAATACTGCTGGATATAATCAATGAGAAGGAAGATAGTCTGAGATTCTATAATTTAGGGAATAAGTATCATCATAAAGTGGAACATTATGGTGTGAAAGATTCTTATGATCCCGAAGGAGAGTTATTTTTATGAGTGCGAAGGTAAGGCTGTATTATTATCTACGGCAAGTTCGCACCTGAAATAGTAAAAAAATAAGAAATCTATTCTGATCGAATGTGATCGGAATAGTCACAAGATACAGTATGTTGATCTGAATGAACGAATGCATACTATATTTTGCGGTCGCTCCCTGTATGGGGAGCGTGGATTGAAATATGCTTCTGTTTCGCATCGACATAAGCAGCGGCGTGTCGCTCCCTGTATGGGGAGCGTGGATTGAAATTGAACAGG
>CADBQK010000009.1 GCA_902796775.1 uncultured Lachnospiraceae bacterium | reverse complement strand
TTTTATTAGCTGGTCCGGGGATAACAGTAAAGCAATCGCCTTGAAGCTCAAGGAAGCGCTTGAGAATCAGATTTTCAAAGGAAGCGGTCTCCAATGCTTTGTATCCGAGGCCGCGATTGAAGCGGGCGATGAATGGTATGCGACCATTAAAAGGTGGCTGAATGCCTGCGGAATCGGCATAGCGGTCATAACCAAGGAGAATATAGGCGCGCCGTGGCTGTTCTTTGAAGCCGGTGCCATCGTCGCCAAGGAAAAGTCACTGATCCCGCTGTTGTTCAACTGTGACCACAAATCGCTCGAAAACACCCCGCTCGGAATACGGCAACAGAAAATCTTCTATGACGCCAAGGATTTCAAAAGCGTTGTTGTTATGATCAACGAGCGGTTCGATAATCTTCAGCCGAACAGCGACGCGCTAGACGAGCTGACCGTCAAAGGTTACGAATGGCTCAAGCAGGAGATCGCTCCGATCTCTAAACGGCTGAAGGATATGCGTGTTTTCAACCGCAAGTACATCTATCCAGACAGCATCGACACGGTCAACAAGAACTCGGTTTTTGTCACCACGCCCATGTCGAGTCTCGCCACGGACGAGGAATACAATAAAATGCGCGATTTCACCGCGTCCCTCACCGCCGATCTGAAAAGCATCGGCTTCGTTGAAGTCATCTCTCCGCTCGTTGACAATGAATGGGGAGAATTCGAAGGCCCAGCGGCAGCCATAAAGAAGAACTATCCCGCGCTGAAGGCCGTCGAATCCATTTTGATCATTCTTCCGAAAAACAACAGTTATGCAAAGATTTCAAGCATCTGGCTCGATATCGGTTACTGCATCGCGCTGACAAAGAAAATCGTAATCTTTTATCAGGAGGAGCTTCCGTATATGCTTGAGGCTGCGGGATCCTATATCAATCACGTACATACCATTCAGTATTCGTGTGACGCATCTGACAACAGCCCTTATGAATCCATCCGCAAGATGATCACCAAGTCAGGCATGGCTCTGTTCGGATCCTTGAATTCTCAGGAGGAAAATTAATGAAGCTGTTCTTCGCCACACCAATTTCATCAATCAAGTAATGTTGCACCTCTGTGTAAAAATTCTTTTGAATTTGCGAATTTATGTGCAGTTAAAGAAACACTCTTAAACGGATCGCCATTTTCATAACAATTCATCCTTCAAGTGACATTTTTGACATAGTTCATATGGTATGTTTTCGCCTTTTTGTTTTGAACTGACTGTGAAAGGCATCCATCTTCCCGACATAAACAGGAGATGCTTTAATCGGAATAGACGGATCATTCTCAAATTGGTCACCCGTCAGGTCAACAAGCCAGCCATCAGTCTCTTGCCAGGAGTGGCCGCAAGTGCATTTCCGTGCGCTATCATAATACTTGCCATCAACTCGAATACTGTCGATATCGAACTCGTGATACAGATAATGGGTGAACAGGTCAGCCGTATCATCACAACAGTCATGGGGAAGTTGTTCATTCTTTCTGGCTTGAAGCGTTGTGGAACAATTTCCCCGGCCACTTTTGCTTTTTCAATCGCTCTACGAAATCGGGTAGCTTCAAGTAACAGTTCATCTCTGGCAATGCTTGTATTCCTCATATATTCTTTTCAGGATCATACTTTATCTGTTGTTCATCCTCTGATTTCCTCACATCAAGTTTCAATAACACCACAATTCTGGATACCAAGGTGTGCTTTCATGTAGGGCTTATTGAGAAGATACATGAAACATAAGATTACTTTTGCAGTTCTTCGCCTGTCTGACTCAGAAATCATGGCGAAGAAATCCATCTGCATATTCCGGGTCTGGTCATATCTATGACTTCCCTCATTCAGGACAATTCTGTACATCAGGTTCTTATAATGGACTCTATCTTCTTCTTGATTCATGGCGGCCAGAAAGGAATCATCAGTTGAAACGGTATCGATACCTTTCTTGTATTCAAACGTAGCAAAAGCCTCCATCAGTTTAATGACAAATGCCTACTGGCGTTTTATATATAACATAATCTGCTCTATTCTGTTGCACCGTTTTGGGATAATTGACATAAAATTAACATAATTGTCTGAATTTGACCTATTTTCTACTTCATATATCAAAAGTTGGAGGCTAAAGTGATTGGTGTTCTATAGCCGGCCAGTGATCTATCATGCCGATTAAAGGCCGGAAAGAGAAGCAACGCGATTCATCCCAGAGTTCTGTGTAAACACCATAAAAACGTCGAGTAATGCAAAATCGTAGCTAAGCATTCCTTGTAGGCTTTCCATTGCATTAACGATGCCGGCTCTTTTATCAGCCGACTCCTTTTACAGCTGGCTAACAATCATCAGTTTTCGACATGACATGCAACAAAGCTTGCTCTCGTGCATTTCTTATTACGAATGAACTTATTCGCCATGACACAGCCAGACTTCGTCTTACGCCGAGCGACAGACGAGAAAGACAGCGGAGGGTAACGGCATGAAAACGGAAGAAATGAAGAGAGAGATCGTCAGCCTGCGAGATCGATTCACAAAGCAATTTGAGCTGGACGGCGGTTTCCGCCAGGCTGTGG
>CADBQK010000008.1 GCA_902796775.1 uncultured Lachnospiraceae bacterium | reverse complement strand
CCCTTGAAAGTATTTTCAATATACTGAATGGAAATCAGGAATCCTTTTCCTATGAGGCTAAAACCCTGGATCAGACAGAAGGTATTAACTTTCCTTCGGAACAGAATAAGACTTTCGATTCAGCATTCTATAATAAGGTACGGTTAAACCTCAAAGAGGTTCTCTCTCAGCTTAGCTATGAAGCTGGATATGTGAATTCATTGTTAGAGACATTGGAAGGGAACCTCACATTTGTGCCATCTTCTACCTCAAAAAAGGAATTGGCTGACATCTCTCTGTATGACCACCTGAAACTTACAGCTGCACTTGGTTCTTGTATTTACGAATACGTGAAAGAAAATGGTATTACAGATTACCATGAAGCACTGTATAGCAGACAGAAAGAATTCTATGAAGAGAAAGCATTTCTCCTTTTCAGTGTTGACATTTCCGGCATTCAATCATTTATATATGGACAGTACAGTAATGAGGACGTTCTGAAGAACCTTCGTGCCAGATCGTTTTATCTGGAGATCATGCTGGAGAATCTGTTGGATGACCTGCTGGATGAACTGCACCTGAGCAGAGCCAACATTATCTATACCGGAGGAGGACATGCTTATCTTATCCTTGCAAATACGGAAAGCACAACAAAGATCCTTAAAGATTATGAGGCTAAGATTAACGGATGGATGCGCAAACAGTTTAAGACGGACTTGTTCCTGGCGGCCGCCTGGACAGAATGTTCAGCTTATGAATTGGAAAACAAGAAGCCAGGCAGTTATCGGGGATTGTTCAGGAATCTTTCCAGAGACTTATCTTACAAAAAGACGCATAGATATACTGCTGATGAGATTATTCAGTTAAATGGAATAAAATCTGATAATCATGAAAGAGAATGTCGGATCTGCCACCGTTCTGATCAGCTTACGGAAGATAATTTGTGTAAAGTATGTAATGGATTGATAAAACTGTCTAAACCTATATTAACAAGCACCTTCTTCAGTGTTCATGATAAGGCTACAGACCATACCTGTATTGAAGTTGGACCGGATCGGTTTCTTGCAGCGGTTCCCAAAGAACTGCTGGTAGGAATCATGAAGGAGGACCCAAGCTATATTCGTTGCTACAGTAAAAATCGCATGTATGCCGGCCAGGCATTATCTACCAAATTGTGGGTTGGTGACTACTGTGCCGCGAATACATTGGGGCAGTTGTCCCAGGCCGGAACTGGAATCAACCGTCTAGGCGTACTAAGGGCAGATATCGATAATCTGGGGCAGGCCTTTGTCTCAGGTTTTCCGGAAGAGTATCAGACATTATCCCGGTCAGCGACTTTTTCCAGAAAACTATCTATTTTCTTCAAGTTCCATATCAACCAGATTCTCCGTCATGGGAAAACAACGATAGATGGATATGAACCCGTGAGGAATGCAGCGATTATTTATTCCGGCGGGGATGATGTATTTATTGTAGGAGCCTGGAAAGATATTTTGGAATTTGCAATCGATCTCCATAACAATTTGAAAGAGTTTTCTCAAAATACACTCACTTTATCAGCTGGATTTGGCTTGTTTCCAGAGAAATATCCGATATCCTATATGGCCGAGCAAACCGGCGACCTGGAGGATCATTCCAAACATCTGGAAGGTAAAAATGCAGTTACCTTATTCGATGAAAACAATCGCTATAAATGGGATGTATTTATAGAGAAAGTACTTGGAGAAAAGTTCTCCTTGATCCATGAGTTCTTCTGGGTGTCCCAGGAGAGAGGAAAGAATTTCCTTTACAATCTGCTTGACCTTATGCGCAATAGAGATGACCGGATAAATCTTGCCAGATTTGCGTATTTATTGGCCAGAATGGAACCGGATAAGGATTCGAGCGAGTTGCAGCAGGAAGTATATAAGAAGTTTTCAAGGAAAATGTATGAGTGGATGCTGGATGAAAATGCCTGCAAGGAAGCTATTACAGCGATATACATCTATGCATATCTGATTCGCAGCAAGGAAGGTGATGAGAAATGAAATTAACAAAAGAGAATTACGTTGATTGTGCAGACCAGGTTATGCGCAGTATAAATCAAGAAGCTGAGAATGGCCGGAGAAGTCCTAAGCTTACGACGTCTAAAATTCGTAATCTTTTGGCTATGACTGCTGATCTTTATAATGATGCAAAACATTACAGTGGCAACAAATTAGATGGCGATATGATTAGCCGGGTTCAATACCTTAAGATGCATTTTGCTTATGAAGCAGGCAGAGAAAAAGCAGTGAAGAATCTGATGATTAAAGCAGATATCATGAGAATAATTGACCAGATTGGAAGCGATAAAGATCAGTTGATTTTGTTCTGTCATTATATGGAAGCGCTGGTAGCATATCATCGGTATTACGGCGGACAGGATTGAGAAGGGGGTATAGAATATGTTTGCAAAGATTGAAATAAAAGGAATTGTAGAGTCTTTAACCGGTATGCATATTGGTGGATCCAGTCAGTTTGCGGCAATTGGAGCGGTAGATTCTCCTGTCATTCGTGATGTTTTTACTGACCAGCCTATGATTCCTGGCAGCAGTCTGAAAGGAAAAATGAGAACACTGCTGGCGAGACAGTATAATGAGAAGCAGCCCTGTGCTCACAGTGACGATGATATCAGAATACTACGATTGTTTGGATCAGCGAAAGACAAAAAGTATAAGACAAGCCGTCTGATCTTTTCAGATATGGTTATGGCCAATGCCGAAGAATTAAAAGAAGCAGATATACCCAGGACAGAGGTAAAGTTCGAGAACACTATTAATCGTCTTACAGCAGTTGCTAATCCCAGGCAGATTGAGAGGGCTGTAAAAGGCGGACAGTATGAGTTAAGCATTATTTATAATGTGGATAATGTAGAAGAGATGAAAGAAGACTTTGAGACCTTCTGTACCGGTTTAAAACTCCTTCAGTTTGATTATATTGGAGGGCATGGGTCCAGGGGTTATGGAAAAATTGCATTCAAGGATTTGGATATAGAATGTGTAGTCGGCCAGGTAGATGATGACATAATGGATTATTGTAAAAAGCTGTTAAAGGAAGTGGGTTAATGCAATATAAAGTTTTTAAATTAGCATTTAAAACAAGTGTGCACTTCGGTGATGGCGGCCTGACCAAAAGCAGGAATACACTTTGTGCAGATACTATCTTCTCAGCCCTCTGTATAGAGGCCCTCAAACAAGGTTGTCTTGATGAACTGGTGCAGGCTGTAAAAGAAGGCCGCCTTTTGATCAGTGACGGATTACCATTTATTGGTGACAGGCTGTATATACCTAAGCCTTATCTGCAACTTAATATAGATCATGACGGGGATTCTGTCATGAAGAAAAGTCTCAAAAAACTAGCTTAT
>CADBQK010000007.1 GCA_902796775.1 uncultured Lachnospiraceae bacterium | reverse complement strand
GTCGCCCATGTACCAGCGAAGCGGGAAGCAGTAGAACTGGAACTTCTTGTTGGAAACCTTATCCAGGTCGCCGCCCAGGTTCTCAACGCCCACGATGCCGTGTCCGAGCATTTCCTTATGGCAGGGCTCCCATGTGCCCCATACGCCGATCTCTTCAAGCTCGCCGAACTTCTCATAGTAAGCTTCCTCACCATGGATGCGGATGTACTCCCATTTGTCAAACTCAGCATAAGCTTCTTCGCCATAGAGAGCCTTGAATTCTTCGGTGATCGGGTTGCCGGTTGCGCCCAGAAGGTTCATTCTTGTCATACCGTTGTTACCCATAGCGGTGTGAAGCGGATGATCCAGAGCCTGCATATCCATAGCAACGCATTTTACTTTCTTCTTTACAAACCACTTGCCGGCATCGATTCCGGTACCGCAGCTGTAGTGATAGTACTCCTTGGTGTCATCAAACAGACGATGCATACCAGTATTCAGGCAGATAACCATGCCTTCCAGTTCACCAGAATCCGGATCAATGCCTGCGCGGCGGCAAGCGTCATCCAGATGCTCCGGAAGGATCAGCTGCCACTTGTCAACATGGATCTCCAGGCAGACTGCCGGGCCTGTATAAGCATCGATCGGCATTTCATGAGTATAACGAGCACGCTTGCCGTCGAACTCTTTCTCCATAACGTGACGAGGAGCGTCGCAGTGAGTACCAGTGTGCATTGTGCAGCCAACATACTGTGTTAACACGCCACCCTTTGCCATAGAATGCTTGCCCTCGATGAACGGCTTGTCAAAATATGGCCAACGCGGAATCTCAGCGCTGAACGGATGAGTCAAGTCAACATAAACCATTTTTCCCATTGTAGTGTACCTCCAAAATTCTTTTTCCTTGTTATCAGCAAGTTATTTTCTTTTTCTTTTTCTTTTTCTTTGTTCTTGTTATTTTGTTGCCAGCAACTCCCGGCAGCTTATTTGCCATAGACCATCTTGATCAGATATTCATTCAGGTCTTTCTTGCTCTTATCGATCGCTTCCGGTGTCCACTTCATGAAGCCTTCACCAGAGGAGAATCCCATCTTGCCTTCATCCAGCATCTTCTTCAGAAGCGGTGACGGCTCATGGTTGTCAGCCAGATACTTCAGAACATAAGAATGGATGTTCCAGGTAAGCTGTGTACCAACCATGTCGGAGTTCTCGATCGGAGCCAGCTGCGGAAGACGAAGTCCGAAGCTGTACTTCACTGCGTCATCAACGGTTTCCGGATCGGCAATGCCCTGCTCCACGATGGAGATTGCTTCTCTCCAGAGAGCATGCTGCATTCTGTTTGCAACAAATCCCGGAACGTCTTTCTTACAATAGATCGGCTTCTTGCCTGCTCTTGAAAGAGCGTCCATTGTAAGCTGCATCACTTCTTCTGTTGTATCGGCAGTCTTCACAACCTCAACCAGCGGGATCAGATGACCCGGATTCCAGAAATGTGTACCTACCACACGCTCTTTGTGCTTGCACTTCGAAGCGATCTCAGTCGGGCTCATAACGGAAGTATTGGTTGCATAGATACAGTCATCACGTGTGATGCCTTCCAGCTCGGCGAAGAGATCCTGCTTAGTCTCCATAACCTCTGCCACACACTCGATGATAAGGTCAGCCTCAGCAAACTCTTTGCCCTTATCCGGGAACACAAATGTGATCCTGGAAAGACGGTCTGCGATCTCAGCATCGGTAATGATACCTTTGTCTCTCAACTGCTCAAGGTTCGCCTTGATGACCTCTTTGCAGGGTTTCTCTCTTCTATTCCATACAGTGACATTGAAATCCGGGCAGCTCGAAAAAGCGAGGGCGATCATATTGCCCATCATACCAGCGCCACAGATCACAACATTTTTGACTTTTTCCATTTTGATCTCCTTTTAGTCTTTTCTACTTCGCCTGCTTCGGCCAAAACACCAGCTGCGCTTGAGATGGGCTGCTTGCGCAGCCCTTCGCGCTCATGCAGTTTTAGGCTCGCAGGCGCATAGCCGCCTCGTCAGGCAAGCCTGCCTCGGCGTTCCATGCTTTGCTCGCGCATTAATTTAGCACACCAGATATCCGCCTGAGCAGTCACAAGCTGCACCAGTGATATAGTTAGAAGCGTCAGAGGAAAGGAAGATCACATAGCCTACGAAGTCTGAAGGCTCAGCCAGACGTCCGATCGGCTCTCTCTTCATGAAGTTCTGGTAAACAGCAGATTCCGGATCAAACATCCACTCTGTCAGTTCGCTGCGGAACACAGTCGGACAGATTGCATTTACATTGATGCCATACTTCGCGGACAGATCGCAAGCTGCAGAAGCGATCATCATATCAGCGCCGCCCTTGGAAGTACAATATCCGGTATAGCCGGCCATACCTCTCTTAGATCTCTGAGAAGTAACAACCACGATCTTGCCGCCCTTGCCGGAATCAACCTTCTCAGCACCGCCGAGCTGGTCAACCATCTGCTGGGACACATACTTCATAACAATATAAACGGACTTGCAGTCTGCATCCATGATGTAGGACCAGTCTGCTACGCTCTGTTCAAGAATATTCTGCGGTTTGTTGAAACCATGAGCAATGAAAAGAATGTCAATGCGGCCATACTTGTCAACGACAGCCTTGATCAGGTTCTGAACATCCTCTTCCTTAGCAGGATCAGCTGCGAAGAAATCGCACTCGATACCTTCCGCCTTAAACTCATCAACAAGCTCCTGAAGCTTTCCGGAATTACGGCCGGTCAGGAACACCTTAGCGCCTGCATAGCCATAAGCCTTAGCACCCACCTTACCAAGAGCGCCGGTAGCGCCGGTAACCAGGGCAACCTTGCCTTCTACAGAGTACATGTTCTGAACAAAGCTTTTCTGTAAATCAACCATTTTATTTTCCTCCTTCGTATTCCCGACGTAACCC
>CADBQK010000006.1 GCA_902796775.1 uncultured Lachnospiraceae bacterium | reverse complement strand
TGTTGTCGAGTGCGGAAGTAGCTTCATCAAAAATCAGAAGCTTAGGTTTGGGAGCAATGGCTCGGGCAATCATGATACGCTGGCGCTGTCCGCCGGAGATACCGCCCTGCCCTTCGGCTATGATGGTATGCATCCCCATCGGCATATCGCGGATATCCTCTGCAATCCCTGCTTTTTCGGCAGCTTCCCATGCCTCGGCCAGGGTCAGATTCGGAGCGGATATCACGATATTGGAGAAAATATCCCCTTGAAACAGCCCTGCCTCCTGCATGACCGTACCGATATTTCTGCGCAAAGACGGCAGGTCAATACTCTCCAGATTCTTCCCATCGTAATAAACAGCACCCTTCTCCGGTTTCTCAAATCCCAGCAGAAGCCTTACGAGAGTGGATTTACCGCAGCCGGTCTTGCCCACTATAGCTACATATTCGCCGGACTTGATCTTAAGTGACAAATCCTTCAGGATATAGGGCGTGTTCTCCGCATAGCGGAAAGAAACATGGTCAAGCTCAATACTGCCGCTGATCCCGGTTACGATTTCTTTGCCTTCAGATGTTTCCGGCTCTGCCTTCAAAAACGGCTCTGCCATTTCCAGAGTAGGCATGATATTCGCCGCTGAGAGTGCGATATTCGCAACCCCCATAAAAGCACCCATCAGCATCCCGTAAGACGCTGTAAATGCATAATATGTAGATGTATCGATCCCGCTCTTCACTGCAAGATAATACAGTACGATCGTAGAAATAAGCCCGATCGCAGTGGAAATGACACCGTTGACTTTAATGAACAACGGCGGGTTATATGTCAGTTCAGCTCCTGCGCTGTACAGATTAAGCCATTTTGCAAAAGCCCTCTTTTCCGCACCTGCCAGTTTGATCTTCTGTACCCCTGTGATGAGTGCATAACTCATTCCGGACTCTTTGGCAGATAAATCCATCTGTTTACGGTTGATCCTGATCTGTGTAAATGTAGAAATAATGGAAAAGCCTACCGTCACCACAACTATAATCAGCGAAGGAACTACCAGTGCCGGGGCAAACTGAAAAATCTGTCCGACATACAAGAGCGAAGTCAGAGAAGTCAGACCTGTCCCCAGAACCAGGCTCATCATGATCGAGCAGAGATCATTGACGGATAATGACCGGCTTTTCAGCTCTCCGGGACTGTATCTGCGAAAGAAACTTGCCGGCAGCGACATAAGCCGCATCATCATAGAAGCCTGGACACCTAAAGATGTCTTTGTATCCAGTCTGCTTTGAATGAGTCCGCTTACGCTGCTTATCAGATGAGAAGACAGGGATACGCAGATAATGCAGATGGAAACACTAATGAGAGCATCAGCACGTCCGGCGGAAAGCACTGGTCCGGTCAGGGCCCTGACGATCCGGGGCAAAATGAGTCCTATCCCTGTAACCGAAAATGAAGCTATTACGATCAGAATTACATCTTTCAAAGTGATGCAGTTCTTCATGTAGACAAGCAAATCCGGAATACCCAGCTTCTTCTGCGGCAGCGGACGGTAAAAGCACACCGCTTCAGGATCAAAAAGCGCCTCCGTTCTGGCATTAAGATGCTCACGCTTTCCGGTTTTCGGGTTATTAAAATAATATCCGGCAAAGGTTCCGGGCAGCATGGCTACAGGCAGACCCTCTTCTTTTGTAAAAGCCAGCATAGGTCCATAAGCATCCTTATACCACCCTTTGGTCAGTTTTACATCCCGGCGCATGAGGCCGTAAGGACGCAGACAGTAATCCAGCTGCTGTCCGAGAGTTTTCAGACTATCCGGTACCTGTACCGGCTTGTAGTGGTAATACTTCAGAATCTCATCAATCGCTCCCTTTGTGATGATCCGTTCATCATTGATCCTCTCCGCACTGCGTTGTCCCAGTACCACACCGGCAACCCTGACAAAGGAGTCTTCCAGAAGCTGCTGATCCGCATTACGTCGATCTTCAATTTGATTTTCAAACCAGCCCATTGCTTCACCCCCTTATTCGTTTGCCACGAGGTCGGCGTATGAACCGCCCCTTTGCATAAGTTCGTCGTGGGTGCCGCGTTCGGTCACCTTGCCATGATCGAGAACAATGATTTCATCACAATCCCGCACAGTGGATAGCCGATGGGCGATAACAACACAGGTAATACCGCGGTCACGGATTGCATTCACGACCTCATATTCCGTCTGGGCATCCAGCGCACTGGTCGCTTCATCCAGTATGATGATCGTCGGATCCTGCGCCAGAACCCGGGCAATCTCCATACGCTGCCGCTGGCCGCCCGACAGGTCACGCCCACCGCTCGTAAGCTTGTGCTGGTATCCGCCGGGAAGCGCTATGATATCGTCATGAAGCTGCGCGTCACGCGCTGCAAGGATCATTTCAAAATCCTGGATCGTATCGTCCCACATTTTTATATTATTTGCGACAGTGTCTTCAAACAGGATAATATCCTGATCTACAACGGCCAGTGAACCGACCATTACTTCACGGGGATAGGCACTCCTTGGTTTTCCGTCAAAAAGGATCTCTCCGCTCCATGGCATGTACAGTCCAGAAAGAAGCTTGGACATTGTAGATTTACCGCAGCCGGAAGCCCCGACAAGAGCAATCCGGTCGCCGGTTTTCATCTTCAGGGAAAAATCCTGAATGAGCGGCTCTTCCAGACGCGAATAACCGAATGTGACATTTTTCAGCTCAACATTTCCTCTCAGCTTTTGAAGCTCCGCAGCCTCTGTCTCACATCCTGTCAGACTCTCATCTTCCGGGTATTCCATTACATCCTCGACACGTTCCATCTCTGTCCGCATTTCCTGGATGGCCTGCCCTGCACTGATCAATGTCGTAGCAGGCTCCATAAAGGAAGTCAGAAAGCCCTGAAACATCAAAACTGCGCCAATAGTAAACTTGCCCTGCATGGTCAGATACACGCCAACGACCAGTACAGCATAGCTGGCGATTGTCGAGAAGAAAACCGGAATCATACCGAAAAACTGATTCGTCTGTATTGACTTCACATTCTGTTCATTCACAGATGCCTGATACCCTGCCCACTTTTGGAAAAATCCGTTTTCCGCACCGCTGGCTTTAATCGTTTCGATCATTTCAATACCGGAAACAGTGGCAGCTTCCAGTTTACCTGCATCACGCATCTGTACACGGGTGATATTCACGCGCATATTTGAAATGATGCGTGACATGATGATATTCACAAGTACGGTCACGAGACCGATCATGGTCAGGAGCGGACTCTGACAAATCATCAACACCAGATAGAAAATCATCATCACTGTGTTAAGGACCAACGGCGAAAAGGTATTCACCAATGTACCTGCAATAGAAGCATTCATATCGGCACGCGACTGGATATCGCCTGCAAGCCGCTGGGAGAAAAACTCCATCGGCATCCGCAGCACCTTCCACATGTACGTTGTACTGCCAATGACGGACATTTTTCCGTTGATTTTTAATGAATAAACAGTCTGTGCCCACGCCACGATGATTTCGATCACAGCCAGCAGGATCATAAAATACATGAAGGGACTCAGCCAGTCTTTATTGATTCCTGTCAGCAGCCGGTCCATAAAGATACGGGAGGTAACCGCATTTGCGATGCCGAATAAATATGTAATGGCTGTAGTCAGCATCACAAAAGCTACCGCAGCCCCTGCTCCGATCAGCCTCTTACGGGCAAATGTCAGGGTACTCCGGCGCTTGCCGCTCGGCTCAAAATCCTCCGACGGGACAGGAATAATGGTAACGCCGGTAAAACATTTATCAAATTCATCCCAGCTTACCTTAACAGTACCGCGTGCCGGATCGTTCAGATAAACCCAGTTCCCCCTGAACCCATTCAGCACCACAAAATGATTCATATTCCAGTGAATGATGCAGGGATACTGCCCATCGCTCTTCAAAGCTTCCGGGCTCATACTGTACGCACTAACATCAAAACCGTAATTTTCTGCTGCAAGATATATATTTTTTGCTTTCGAACCATCCCTGGATACACCGCAGTCCACACGAACCTGCTCCAGCGGAACCCATTTTCCGTAATAAGCCATCACCATGGCAAGTGCCGCAGCGCCGCACTCGAGAGCTTCCAGCTGCATGACCACAGGGACCTTCGCAACACCTTTTGTCAGTGTTGGTTTGATCTTTTTATTACTCATAATCGGCTCACCTGCTTGTCAGCAAAAATTCAATAGGCCGTATCTTCTCAATTACGACTTTGCCTTCATAAGTCCCATCCGGAAGTTCAGCCTTAGTGATACCGATCATCCGGCCGTATGCATCCGTTTCAACGGATTCAATCAAAAATTCCTGATCAGCAGCCCGCACTGTCATCCCCACAGACAGGGACTCAGACCCGCTGGTAATGATCTCCGTCTTCTGTTCCTGTACGATCACAGAAGCATCCGCCGTAGTCTCCAGAGTACCTACCGCTGACCATACGAAAATGCCTGCCAGCAGCAGGATCACAGCTACCAGAACCACCCATATCCCAGGATTGGATACACGCAGATAATCGGTAAGCTGCTCCGGTGACGAGATTCGATCAAGAGTCTTTTTTCGAAATACACTTTCATCGTTCCGCTCAGCCATCGTTCCGACTTCTCCTTTTTTGAAAAAAATGTCAGTAAGTAATAAGAGTATCTATGCGCCAGACACTGTGACTGGTTAAAATCGGATGTCTTAAAAGACCTCCAGTTCTGCATACAACAACCCAGAATGATTATACCTGTCAAGAACCCGAAAATCAAGATTTCTTGCTGTATTATATTGGCAGTAAGTGTGGTGTAACTGTCAGAATAACAGGAAATCACTGCTTCTGATCTGAAAATACCCAAAGCCTGATAAAGACCCCATCCCGGAGTTCTCTTTTCTTGACAATATCCAGGTATGTCACTACAATAAATCTATCTTATGATAACGATTCTGGTTAAGGTAAGAACGGAGGAAAATACATGTACAGCTTTGATCAATGGAGTTCAAATGCAAAAAGGCGGCGGCTTCCGGCCACAGTGATACTAATCCTCTCGCTAACGATCTCACTGCTGGCAGGCTGCGGCGGCAAAAAGCAGGATCCGCAGCCTGCGGCAGCAGCTTCAGAACAGGCAGCTGCTTCAGAACAGGCAGCAGAGACACAGACCCAGGCACAGGAAACAGAAACGTCAGATCCCTACACCTATACCTATAAAGGTGAATTGACGAATGCATCCGCCTGCAAAATAATGGTTAAGGGTGATAAAGAGGAAAAGACGTTTGTCACCTATGCAGGTACCGTCTACTCCTTTAGTGAGGAAGGCATCCTTACAATCGGCGATACCCTCGAGGTCTCCTATCACAAAGAAAAAGATCAGGAATGTGCAGATCTGATCGTGGTAAAAGCCCATGTGGATATCCCGCACACTTTTGAAGGAATGATAACCTTCCTGAATGATGAATGTATTATTGCTGTAGCAAGCGAAACGACCCTTTTATTCCTCAGGGATGAAAAAATGACAATGGATGGAAATCTCAGCGTTGGAGACGATGTTTCCATTACCTATACAGGGAATCTGAATGAAGAGCCTGTAGCCCATGCCGTCAAAGTCATACTGGAGAATCATGAATCCCCCACCTATACTGCAAGCGGTATCATCTCCGAAATCACGAAAGATTCTCTCCTGCTGAGTATTGATTCCGCTGCAGCATACCGTATTGCGCTCACGGCAAATACAACTTTCAGCGGCCCTTCTAAAGAAGCAAAAACAGGCGATGCGGTTGAAGTATCCTATAAGGGCGTGCTCTATGGGAGCAATGCAGAAGCTGTTTCCGTTAAAATCATCAAACAAGCGGAAAAAACAGACTCTGATTATCATGTCATGAATGGTCTGATCAACACGATCACAAAAGATGCGATTATCCTGCAGACAAAGAATGCTCTCTATGCCTTCGATCTAAGCCCGAATGTCCACATGAAAGGCAGTAAACTGGCTGTGGGTAAAGAGGCAACCATCACTTATAAAGGTGATCTGAAACACGATCCCGTTGCGATATCGATCTACTGCAGCAATCTGATCCCGGATTACCCTGAAAAGGAAGCAGCCGGAGAAAAAGAAAAAACAAAGGGCTCTCCTGAAAAGACAGGTAAAACAGAAAAAGATCCGGGAGAAAAATCCGGCGAAGAGCAAAGCCCGGAAGATATCCGGAATTCCGAGACGGAACCTGCCCCGGAGATAAACAAAAAGGAAGAAGAATCCAGACAAGCTGTGATACCTGAACCTGCCCCGGAAACCAGACAGACATCTGTACCGGATTCTGTGGATAAACCTGAAGAAAAACCCTCTCAGGAACCCGAAAAAGCGGTGATCGAGGAGCCGCAGACAGAGTCCGGGAAGTCTCTTGTACCGGAGTCTGTAAAGGAATCGGAAACAGAAGCCGTACAGCTTCCGGAAGAAATCGTCATCGAGGAGCCGCAGACAGAATCTGTGGAAACCCTTATCCCGGAATCCGGAACCGAACCCGAAGAAGAACCCTCTCAGGAACCCGGAGAAATCGTCAGCAGCGAGTCGGAATCGGAGTCAGAATCTGTGGAAACACTTGCCCCGGTGCCGGATAACGAGCCCGAGGAAGAACTCTCTCAGGAGCCCGGAGAAGAAGTCATCGGCGATTCGGAGGAAGAGTCGGAAGAAACACTTGCCCCGGAACCGGAAGAAGAGCCGGAG
>CADBQK010000005.1 GCA_902796775.1 uncultured Lachnospiraceae bacterium | reverse complement strand
TGGCGAGATCAGTACAGAAACCGGATATGTACTGGATCGTTTCGGATTTGACGCACCGATGCTGCTGGAAGATGTACATCCCCATATTAGTGATCTGGGGATCAGCCCGGGCGAAAGGGTTTCCAGAGATATCTCTATAAGGAAGGCCTGGGAACTTATGAATACAAAACATGAGTCTACCCTGGCTGTTATGGATGAGACCGGAAAGCTGGAGGGCCTTGTTACAGTCGGAGATGTTGCGCGATGCATTATGGACGCGCATGGCAGCAATGTAATTTCCGAAGCGGGAACGCCTTATACAAATATAGTGGAAACCCTGGAGGCTGAGGTGCTGGCAGGGGATATTGAGGGAAAACGTGCACAGGGAAAAGTAGTTGTAGCTGCGGCGAATCCTGACCAGATGGAGGATTTTATAGATCCGGGAGACATCGTGATCCTGGGGGACCGCTATGAAGCACAGTTGTGTGCACTGGAGATGCAGGCCGGCTGTCTGGTCGTCTGCATTGGGAGCAAAGTGGATGAGAAGATCCTGGCACATGCAAGAGAGAGCGGGGCGATCATACTTCGTACCGGCTATGATACCTATATCGCTTCGCGCCTGATGAACGAAAGCATACCGGTGCAGTATTTTATGGTCCGTGATGGATTTATGACTTTTCGGGAAAATGATACTGTGGAAGAAATCCGCGGCGTGATCTCAAAGGTGCGTCACCGCGCCTTTCCGGTAATGGATGAAAAGGGATGTTTTGCCGGGATGGTGACCAGGCAGAATATCCTGCAGATGAAACCTAAACAGGTCATCTTGGTGGATCATAATGAGTCCTCCCAGTCAGCCGATGGAATCGGGCAGGCACAGATCCTGGAAGTCATCGATCATCACAAGATCGGGAATGTAGAGATGCAGCGTCCTCTTTTGTACCGTGCGCAGCCGGTAGGCTGTACGGCAACGATTCTGTATATGATGTTCCGGGAACAGAACATGGAGATCCCGCCCGGGATTGCCGGGCTGATGTGTTCCGCAATTTTGTCGGATACTCTGCTGTACCGTTCTCCGACCTGCACCCCGGCAGATATCAGGGCAGCCCGTGAGCTGGCGCAGATTGCAGGAATCGATGATGCAGCACATGCAAAAGCCATGTTTAAAGCGGGCAGTGATTTCAGCGGGAAGAGCGAGATGGATATCCTGTATCAGGATTTTAAGAAATTTTCTGTTGGGGAAACTTCTTTCGGGGTTGGCCAGGTGACCTCTATGGATGCCCAGGACCTGGAGGAGCTTGTACCGCGCATGCAGACTTTCATGGAAAGCTCTCTGAAAACAATTGGTGTGGATATGATCTTCCTGATGCTCACCGATATCCTCAGTGAGTCTACTCTGTTTGTCTGTGCAGGGGAGCAGGCTCTGGAGAAGGTGAGAGATTACAGGAACTATCCGGAAAAGGGGCAGGGTACCCTTTTCATGGAAAATGTAGTTTCCCGTAAGAAGCAGATCATTCCTCTTTTGATGGAAGCACTGGCATAGGGCTGCCCGGAAAATGCGGGGGATGTTGTCATTCCGGTGAAGCATGGCAGAAAGGATGAGTGTGATGCAATACTATTTTGCGCCCCTGGAGGGGCTGACAGGCCATATTTACCGTAATGTGCACCACCGGCATTTTCCGGGTATGGACCGGTATTATATGCCCTTTATCGTGCCCAATGAGTCGGGCAGCCTGAAAAAGAAAGACAGAGAGGATCTCCTGCCGGAGAACAATACCGGGATCCGGCTTATACCGCAGCTCTTGTCAAACCATGCCGGAGAGACCGTGAAAATGATCCGTGTCTTATCTGAAGAATACGGATACAGAGAGATCAATCTGAACCTGGGCTGCCCGATGCCTGCGATCACACGAAAGCACAGGGGCTCCGGACTGCTGGCCTGGCCTGAGGAGCTGGAGGCTTTTCTGGACGGAGTTTTTACACAAATGGCAGACAGCAGGATAAGGATTTCGGTAAAAACCAGACTTGGTATGTACAGTATCCGTGAAGCAGACAGGCTGATCCGGATCTATGACCGTTTCCCCATCAGTGAGCTGATCGTGCATCCCCGATGCGGGAGGGATCTGTACAGGGGACGGGCTGATCGGGAAGTCTTTGGCCAGGTCCTGCGCATCAGCCGTATCCCGGTTATCTACAATGGTGATATTTTTACATCGGAGGATGCCCGGCAGGTATGCAGGCTGTATGCAGAACACGCAGACAGCTGCCGGGAGCATGGGCAGGAATACGGGAAAGACTGCCGGGCAATGATGATCGGGAGGGGATTGCTGCGGAATCCTTCTCTGGTGCGGCAGCTGCAGGGCGGCATCCCCATGACAGGAGAGGAATTCAGAGACTTCCATGAGGATCTTTACCAGAGCCTTTCCTGCAGCCTGCCCCGTAAAAAAGTGCTTCTCGGATTGATGAAAGGATACTGGTATTACTGGAAAACTATATTTCCGGATCAGCAGGCAGTGCAGGAAGCAGGCATGGGAAAGATCTTTCAGGCAGATACGGCGGCTGCTTATGAAGAAGCTGTGCGGGGAGTGCTGGCCGGCATGCAGGGGCAGGATTTTGCAATCATGCACAATTATGGTATGATAGGGGTCAGACAGAAATAAGTGATATATCAGATTTATTTAATAAGTAGGAGGCTTTCGGAATGAGAAAAAAGATTGCGTTGATTTTAGCATTCATCTTGGTACTGACAGCAGTCCTGACCGGCTGCGGCGGCTCTAAGTCAGATGCAAAGGCACCGGTAAAGAAAGCAGCAGACGGTTTCATGAGTGCTCTTGCGGCTGGTGAATTTGACAAACTCTCTGCATTCTGCACAGAAGAGGCTTTTGAGAGCGAAGATCTGGCTGCAGTGGAAGCGGTTGACAAATTGGACAGCTCCCTGCTGGAGGCCCTTGGCGTGACAGAAGATCTGCTTAGCGAGGAGACAAAGGAGAGTATCACCACCTTTATCAATACTCTGAAAAAAGAAATCGTAGCCTCCTATGAGATTGGCGAAGTTGAGATAGACGGAGACAAGGCTTTGGCAGATGGAACTGTTACCTTTGGCTTTGATACGAATATGGAACAAACCAGCAGCAAGCTCATGGAGGGGGAGCTGAATGGTGTCGTGGAAACCTATATGGGAGACAATCAGGAAGCTTTGATGAAGCTGTACACCGATGAGGGACAGGATGCCATGATGGGCAAAATGTACAATGACCTGATCCCGTCCATACTGGAAAAGTACCTGGAAGCGATCCGGGCAACGGAAGGCGGGACCAGCCCCTTCCAATTCACGCTGGAAAAGAGCGGAGATGCCTGGCTGATCAGTGATATCGATATTAAAATGGGTAAAGTACAGGAGAGCGGAAGCGAGACAGAAGGGAAGTAAGGAAACAGTATAACAGTAAAGCAGAAAGGAAGGGAAAACCCGAACGGATTAGCCGGCAAATTGGTTAACCAAAAGCGCCTGCTTATCTTGACAAACCAAAGACGACAGTGTATCATACATTTATACAGGCAGATATGTACGAGATCCTGAGGCTTTAGCATCATTAGCCCGTTCTGACCGGCTGGATTCTTCACCGAAGGAGCATACAATCTGTTTAATGATAATCAACTTTAACGGCAAGGTGATCCGAGCGGGAATTGTTGTATGGGGCGGAGTCTGTGTGCTGAGAGCCGCGAATGGAGCGGGCATCCGTGCAGACAGACTGGATAGATCAAGTGATCAGGATCCTCCGTCATGCAGCTGCGTAAGGGCACGTTGCATGGCGGAGGTTTTTTTATGCTCAGCATCGCAATCTACGGCAAAGGCGGTATCGGCAAATCGACTGTGACCAGCAATCTGGCTGCAGCATTCGCCAGTATGGGGAAAAAGGTGATCCAGATCGGATGCGATCCGAAGGCGGATTCTACCTTTAATCTACTTGGTGGTGAACCACCGATGCCGGTGATGAATTTTATCCGGGAATATGACCGGGATCCGGAAGATATGGGTGAGATCGCCAAGACCGGATACGGCGGTGTGGTCTGTATCGAGACCGGAGGGCCGACCCCGGGGCTGGGATGTGCCGGGAGAGGGATCATAGCTACCTTCAGCCTTCTGGAAGATCTGCAGGTATTTGAGAAGATAAAGCCGGATGTGGTCTTGTATGATGTGCTGGGTGATGTAGTCTGCGGGGGCTTTGCGGCTCCCATCCGGGAAGGCTATGCCGAGAAAGTACTGATCGTGACTTCCGGGGAGAAGATGGCGCTGTATGCCGCCAATAATATCTATACAGCAGTAAAAAATTTTGAGGACAGGAGTTACGCTTCCGTTTACGGTATCGTACTCAACCACCGGAAT
>CADBQK010000004.1 GCA_902796775.1 uncultured Lachnospiraceae bacterium | reverse complement strand
GTACCTCAGCCGGGACCGGACCAGGTGCTGGTAAAAATCAAAAAAATAGGCGTTTGCGGCAGTGACATCCATGTATTTCATGGTACCCATCCCTATACTTCCTATCCTGTTACACAGGGTCACGAAGTATCCGGTCAGATTGCAGCACTTGGTGAATATGTAAATGATCTGAAAGTCGGGCAGAAAGTAACCATCGAACCCCAGGTATTCTGCGGGAGATGCTATCCCTGCCTGCACGGTAAATACAATCTTTGTGAAAATCTGAAGGTAATGGGTTTTCAGACAACCGGGACCGCCAGCGAATATTTTGCTGTCGATGCTTCTAAAGTCACTCCGATCCCTGAGAGGCTTACCTACTCTGAAGGAGCCATGCTTGAGCCTCTGTCTGTCGCTGTTCATGCCGCAAAGAGATTTCCTGATGTAAAAGGCGCAAAGGCAGTCGTTTTAGGAAGCGGTACGATTGGTGCGCTTCTGATCCAGGCTCTCAAAGCACTTGGTGCTGATAAGGTGCTGGCAACAGATATTTCCGATCTGCGTCTGGAACTGGCCAAAAAGATCGGTGCTGACTATACCGTAAACACGATGAAAGAAGATTATAAGACTGCCCTTCTTGAGGCTTTTGGCCCTGACAAGGCAGATGTTATCTTTGAGTGCGCCGGTACGGATATCACAATGGACCAGGCAATCCAGAATGCCAGGAAGGGCAGTACAATCATCCTGGTAGCCGTATTTGGTAAAAAGGCCAGTATAGATCTTGCCAAACTGAACGATTCCGAGCTTGACCTGAATACATCCATGATGTACCGTCATGAGGACTATGTGGATGCAATCCGTTTTGTAGAGGAAGGAAAAATACAGCTGAAACCTCTGCAGAGCGCAAAATTTGCGTTTGCTGACTATCAGAAAGCTTATGAATACATCGATGCACACAGGGAAGAATGCATGAAAGTTCTGATCGATATCGATGAATCTGAGGAGTAAAAAATGATCCTGAATTACGAAGGACTGACACATGTCAGAGAATGGGAAAGAGCCGGAGTCAGGCTCCCGTCATACGATGTCTGCGCGACTGCACAGCGCACCAGAAAACATCCTCATTGGATCCATTTTGGGATTGGAAATATCTTCCGTATATTTATCGGAGGGATTGCAGATGATCTGATTGAGAAAGGTCTGTCAGACACGGGGATTATCTGCGCCGAGACCTACGATTATGAAGTCGTTGACAGGATCTATGATCCGTATGATAATCTGGTACTTGGCGTAACTCTTCATGAAGACGGGACTACGCAAAGACGGATTCTGGGATCCCTGGCGCAGGCACTGAAGACTGTGCCAGGAGACGAACGTATGCGGGAAAGACTGCAGCAGATTTTTGAAGATCCAGGCTTGCAGATCGTTTCCTTCACCATTACAGAAAAGGGATATGCTCTGCGGGATGCCGCCGGAAAGTACTTCTCCTTTATCGTAAATGATATTAAAGGCGGGCCGCAGGATGCTGCTGCAGCCATGGGAATCCTTACAGCCATGCTCTACAAGCGTTTTCTTGCCGGAAAATATCCGCTTGCTCTGGTGTCCATGGACAATGTTTCCAGAAATGGTGAAAAACTCAGAAGCAGTGTGCTGGAAATGGCACAGGCATGGCTGGAGAATGGCTATGTGGGAGAGGATTTCCTTAGCTATCTCAGTGATGAGTCTTTAATCAGCTTCCCCTGGTCCATGATCGACAAGATCACACCGCGTCCGTCCATCCAGGTCTTTAAAGACCTGGAAAAAGACGGTATTAAAGGTATGGAACCAGTCGTTACATCCAGGCAGACATACATTGCTCCTTTTGTTAATGCAGAGGGTCCCCAGTATCTGGTGATCGAAGATTCTTTCCCGAACGGAAGACCTCCTCTTGAAGAGGCCGGTGTATACATGACTGACAGGGAGACAGTTAACAAAAGTGAGCGAATGAAAGTAACCGTGTGCCTGAATCCCGTTCATACTGCATTGTGTACCTTTGACCGTCTGCTTGGCTATGAACTGTTTGCGGATGGTATGCATGATCCGGATCTTGATAAACTGGCAAGACTGGTCAGTTATACCGAGGGTCTCCCTGTTGTCAGCGACCCCGGAATCATCTCACCCAAAGAGTTTATGGATGAACTGATGGCAGTTCGTTTCCCCAACGCTTATCTGGGTGATACCAGCGCCCGGATTGCAGTGGATATCTCCCAGATGGTCGGGATCCGTTTCGGGGAAACGATCAAATCCTATGTTGAACGTGATGGCAGTGCAGAAAAACTCACCGGGATCCCGCTTGCCATCGCCGGATGGATCCGGTATCTGATGGCAGTGGATGACGAGGGAAAGGCTTTTGAACTTTCCCCGGATCCTGCCCTGTCGGATCTG
>CADBQK010000003.1 GCA_902796775.1 uncultured Lachnospiraceae bacterium | reverse complement strand
GAACTTACTCCGAACCTGGCAGCTATCTTACTGATGAAGATTATGCAATGCCGGTAAAGTGCCATGTGATCAGTCACGATGATGGCACTGTCACATTGATCTACCCAGTCTTACAGGGAAAAAACAAGTTATATATCCGGCGTGTGGGATCAGATGGGAAGGATAAATCAGTAAAATCCGTTGATATCCCTGGAAAGATCTGGGGAGGCTGTGTCTTTCATGCTTCTGACGGGTGCTATTATGTAGCAACCGGTTCTGATTACGCGGGAAGCGGGAAGGATAAGGTCTGGTTCTTCTCTAAATTCAGCTCAAGCTGGAAACTGCTGGGACAATTATCCTTAACAGCAGAAGGCTCGAATACAGCTACACCATTTAAAGCCAGCAACTGCGATATGACTATGTGCCGCAAGTATTTGATCATACGTACAGCAAAGCTCAACTATATCCCGGATAAGTATGGAGTGCACCACCAAAGCAGCAGTACCTTCATTATCGACACATCTACTATGAAAATGCCTGATTGGATGAAGTATTATATATCGGATGACATAGGAGCCGTTTCCCACTGTTTTAACAACTTCGTTAAATGTATAAATGGGGAAATATTCATGGTGGATCATGGAGATGGCAGTCCGAGAGCTGTCCAGCTGCATTCTTATAAAATGCCGGATGATTCCTTTATGAAAAAAACATGGAAGGGTACTGAACCGGAATGGGATTCTGCGTTTAAAGACGAAAGATCTAAGAATCTGATCTCCTTCTGCGGTGCAGACGGTGAAAACATTACAGGAGCAACCGTGGATGGGTTTGAAAAAACCAAAAACGGCTTTTTGATTGCCGGAACATCCATCCCGCATAATAAAGTGAAGTCGGAAGATGATTTTAATGATATGGTAGATCACAAAAACATCTTTGTGTCAGTTGTTAAGGATGATAAAAACTTCTCCTCCAGTCTGATCTGGCTCACCAAATATGATAATCATTCCTCTTTTAAGATCAAAAATCTGAAACTTCTTAAAGCCGGGGAAAACAGTTTTTATCTGCTTTATGGACTGGCAGAAACGTCGGATGATGAGAAGACCTGCTATATCCATATCGACGGCTCAGGCAAGGTGCTGGATAAGGGATCCCTGGACCGGGAGTTCTTCTGCACCAGCGAGCCAGACATGCATGGAAAGGTAATCACCTGGGGTCATTATGTGGACTCTTATATTGGTGCTTTTCTGGTCTGGAGTTCATGGAATATCTCAACGGGCAAATTTCAGGTCCATAATGTGCCGGTCGACGCCAAGGCCTATATCGATAAATATGAGCTGTTTCATTCGGAGTTTCCCCTTGAAGTGGGCGAAGAAGATGTAGTCAGTCTCGGAATCAACTCGAAACGATTTGCAAAAGACCCTGGTGAGACGGATTATGACCTGTTCATTGCGCCTGTCGTGTGGCGGTCATCTGATACATCTGTCGTAAAGTTTGCCAAAGAGGAAAGCATTACAAATCCGGATATCGCTCCTGATGAATTAAGCTCGGAAGCAGAGTCAAAGTTAATAGCGGTCGGTCCCGGAAAAGCAACGATCACCTGTGAAATCGGACAGCATACGGAGAAGGCAACGGTCGTCGTAAAAGCGGCCTCCGGCTCGGATGATGAAGATGATGACAGCAGCGGCAGCAGTACAAACAGTGACAGTAGTAAAAGCAGTACGCCTGCCGTCAAACAGCCGCCAAAAACCAAGATTTCCAGCTTAAAAGCAAAAGGGAAAAAAGCTTTCCTGGTCAAATGGAAAAAGAAAAAGGTAAACGGTTATCAGATCCAGTATGCCCGTGATAAAAAATTTGAGAAGAAGCCGAAGACCGTAACCATAAAGAAAGCCGGGACTACCAAAAAGAAAATTAAAAAACTTAAGTCCAAAAAGACCTATTATGTACGGATACGCACCTGGACGAAATCGGGAAATAAAAAAGTATATTCTGATTGGTCAAAGGTGAAAAAAGTCAAGGTCAAATAAGAATGGAGGGCTGAACAGCAGATCAGATCATCATGCTGTTCAGCCTTTCTGCTGTGCTTGAATGTGAGTGCCTGAAATGCTATACTTCTTCTGTGTACGATTTTATTATGATAAGGCCGCCGCAAGTGTGTTTCTTTCACTCGTGCAAGCACGCTTTCGGAAACTGTACTTTTGGCTGATGAATCATATTACTGATTACTAACTTTAATGTCTTGAGTTTTGTATGAGACAGCTGCCGGGAGGAGACTTGATAACTTGATAACCGGCTCCCCGGCAGGAAGAGGAAATGAGAAATGGCGGTGTGTCCAAACTGTGGTGCGCAGATTGATGATATGGAGGAGAGATGTCCCTATTGCGGGAGTACAAATCTGACTGGTGCGAAAGCCGGCTATAAGAGAAAGCTGGATGGCATGGTGGAT
>CADBQK010000002.1 GCA_902796775.1 uncultured Lachnospiraceae bacterium | reverse complement strand
TTTTATATCAAAGGTTCACCGGGCAGTGTACTGACGAAAGCACAGATTCGAAAGCAGCTAAAGGCTGTAAAGAAGTTTGCGAATACGGTACGGTTTTATGGCTGCGCAGGACAGTTGACGAAGGCGTACAAGATTGCCCGCAAAATGAAATTCAAAATCATCGGAACAGCATGGCTTTGCGGGAATGCAAAGGAGGACAGAAAGGAGTTGAATGCACTTGTCCGGCTTTGCAATCAGGGCTATGCGGATGTAGCCTGTGTGGGAAGCGAAACAATGCTGCGCGGGGATTTGAGCCAGGATCAATTGCTTGCTTATATAAAATCAGCAAAGAAGAGAATCAGAAAGAAGGTACCGGTAACCACCGCAGATGATGCCGGGATCCTGACTGCCTGCCCGGCAATTGCGGGGAGCTGTGATCTTCTCATGGCAAATGCCTATCCTTACTGGGGCGGTGTGTCTGTGAAAAAAGCCGTAAAGGCATTTGATTCTACCATAACGTCATTACGGGAAACATATCCGGGTAAGGAAATCATTATATCGGAGACTGGCTGGCCCACAGCAGGCGGCCGTGTCGGCAGTGCAGTTGCGGGCGGCACGCAGGCAAGGCGGTATTTTAATGATGTCAGGAAGTGGTCTTTAAAAAACAATATCGTGGTTCTGTGGTTTGATGCTGCAGACGAGCCCTGGAAGAGAGTATCCGAGGGCAAAACCGGCGCGCACTGGGGACTTATGACCAGAAAATGCAGGCTGAAATCATGTTATAAAAAGGCGGCTTTTTTCAGATAGAAGCAGGAGCGGACCTTCAATAAATAAATATCTTCTCAGAATATTCCATATAGAAAAAGCATATGCTATAGTGAAACAAAACAACAGCAGGAGGTAGATGAAGGTATGGGGAAGGTGATGAGGTAATGGCTAATCTGATTGTTTACATTGCAAGTATTCTCATGGCGTATAATATCTTCTGCTATATTCGTTTTTCCAGACATGTCCGCAGACAGGGGAACTGGTCCCGGGACAGCCGGCTCTTTATCATTCCTATCATATTGCTGATACTGTTTCTGGCAGGATATCTGAGTATCGCAATATTCGGACATCCGGATCTGATCATGGTGGGTATCCTTTTCGGGGGAAGCATTTTTGTGTTTGCAACACTGTCGTTCATACAGCGTATGGTTGACAGGATCTATGAAAATGAGAGGCTTAAGGCAAAACTGGCTGTCTCGGAAGAGGCGAGCAAGGCGAAGACATTCTTCCTGTCTAACATGTCGCATGATATCCGCACACCTCTGAACGCGATCATCGGATACTCCACATTAGCCGGGCGGGAAGGAGTGACGTCCGAACAGAAGACAGATTATATCCGGAAAATCGAGAAGGCCAGTCACCAGCTCCTGGAGATTGTCAATGATGTTCTGGAGATGAGCCGTATTGAGAGCGGCAAGATTGAGCTGGAGCCGGCTCCGGTAAATCTGGAAGACTGCATGAAAGAGGCCGGTGACCTGATAAGGGTCCAGCTGGCAGAGAAAAAAATCGATTTTTCTGTTTGTTGTGACATCACTCACAAATGGGTTCTGTGTGACAGGACACGGCTGAACCGCGCCCTGATGAATCTTCTGAGCAATGCCGGGAAATTTACGGGAGAACACGGCAAGGTCTCCCTGCAGCTGATGGAGTTCTCCGGAGATGAGGAGATCCGGGATTATGAAATCCGGGTCAGAGATACCGGAATCGGTATGAGCCCTGAGTTTGTCGAGCACCTGTTCACACCTTTTGAGCGGGAAAAAACTTCAACGATCAGCAGGATCCAGGGGACAGGCCTGGGTATGGCAATTACAAAAAACATAGTCGATCTGATGGGCGGGACCATTGAGGTCATAACCGAACAGGGGAAGGGAACAGAGTTTATCATTACCGTTTCACTTCCTGTTGTGGAAGCTCCGGAAGAAAAGATGGGGGTAAATGAGCCGGGCGAGATGCACTTTGATGGTATAAGAGCGCTGCTTGTAGAAGATAATCCCATTAATATGGAGATAGCAAGGATGCTGCTGACGCAGGCCGGATTTATTGTGGAGACAGCGGAGAATGGTAAGCAGGCAGTTGAAATGACATCATCCGCAAGATCAGGATGGTACGATGTGATCCTTATGGATATCCAGATGCCGGTTATGGATGGGTATACGGCTGCCCGGGAGATTCGGGCATTGCCTGACCCTGATCAGGCAGGCATCCCGATCATTGCCATGACAGCAAATGCCTATCAGGATGATATCAGGATGGCAAAGGAAGCAGGTATGAACGGGCACATTGCAAAGCCTCTGGATATCCAGAATATGATGAGGACACTGGAGGAAGTATTGCGTACATGACATCCGGATACGTAAAACAAGAACCGCCGGCCTGGATCAGGCCGGCGGTTCTCTGCTGTCTGTCAATCCTCTGGAAACCTCTGGTTTCTATCAGGGATGACCTGGGAAAACTATCCTGTCTATCTATCTCCCCTCCATGGGTGCTCCGCAGTAGCTGCATTTGCCCTTGCTGCCGGCACGGAGCCTGCTGGTGGCGCCGCAGTACTCGCATTTGACATCGACGAAACCGATACCATCTTCGCCGATTCTGGCATCTGCAATGAAAACCCCCGGGTTTTCACCCTGACGGAGATTGACACCAGAGAAATATCCTCGGCGGAACAGTTTTTCCAGCTCTGACTGGACCTTCCCGGATTCTTTGCCTGTCTGGTCGCAGAGCTCTTTTAGAGAGACAAAACCATTGCGGTCACTGGTAAAGATCTGGTCATAGCGCCGGGCAAGGCGGGGACGCCGGCCCTGCCTCAGACCTGAGTTAAACAGCAGGGCAAAGGGGATGAAAAAGATGACAGCGATTAACAGGTCACTCCTGTCCATACTGCTGTATTCCACGATGGAAGCGATGATTGCGAACAGAAAGAAGAAGCCGAATAAACCTCCGATAACCAGCTTTATCTTTGAAACGATGCTGTCAGCAATCATAGGACCTTTATTCAAATAGCTGGTGTTCGTGCTCATAACAACCTCCGTAAGGAAATAAGATCTTGAAAAGTGTTACATATTGGAATGACAGGATTGTCTACTTCAGCAGATTCAGCAGGGTGGTGATCAGCTGGGTACCATCATTGGAGCTGTTGATGGTGCCGCCGGATGTGGCGGATGGCTGGACCAGCTGCAGTCCGCCTCCCTGAGGAGCACCGCCGCCGAACAGACTGGCCAGGCTTGAAAAATCAAGGACAGACGAGGGCTGCGCCTGCTGTGTCTGCTGTGCGGAACTGGTTGCTGCAGAAAGACCGCTCATCAGCGCAGGAGCCAGACTGCCTAACAGGCTCATAACCTGGTCATTGCTGGTATTTGTCTGCTGGCCCAGAGACTGTACTACCTGGGATGAATCCGAGCCGAGGATATGCTGGATGATTGCATTGCCATCTGCAGTGTCCGCATTGGTCAGCTGCTGCACCATAGATGAAGTGTCTGTATGCTGTGTCAGAGCATTGGACAGCGACTGAGCTCCGGACTGTGAAGATGCATTCTGCGTCAGATATTTCAGGAGCAGAGGCAGAGCCAGTGAAATAAGCTTAGAAGTCTGCTTTGCGGAAACGCCCGATTTTTGAGAGAGGGCTTCAACCGAAGAATCAGATGTAAAGGAATTGGCAAAAAAATCTAAAAGCTTCATGTCAGCAGTTCTCCTTTCTAAGAGATATGATCCCGGATCGTGAAACCATGCAGCTATCCTTCACGGTCGGCAGCCGATAAAAACGGCTGGGATATAGTAAAACTATTTGATTGTATTATAACACTTTCATACAGCATTGTACCAGATGCTGATACAGAAAACCTCACTTTTTTTCATCGCCCTGCCTCTTAATTTGACTATTGACAATTGAAGAGAATATGCTATATAATTGACGCAATTTAATATGTTAAACCGTTGACGCGGAGATAACGGCAATAATGCCTATACAGAGAGCCTGCGATGCTGAGAATCAGGTTAGAAACAAGTTGTCAAATGGACCGCTGAGGGCGCAGTCAAAGGATTGTTTTATGATAAGATCTGAGTATTCTGCGACGTTGCAGGCAGACGTTATTTGCCGGGGATATGAAGGTATCCTGCTAAGTGCACGGGTCATGCCGTGAATCAAGGTGGCACCGCGGATAGTGGAGCATTATATATGTTGTATCTGTTCGTCCTTGACAGAAACTGTCTGGTTCTGTCAGGGACGTTTTTTGTGTCATTTTCTAAAGCTCAGAAGGGAAGATGTTCCTGCAGAAGCAGTAAATCTAAAGTTTGCTTTTCCGGAGGGAAAGACAATGAGCAATACTTTGTTGAAAGGAGATTTAAAGCATGATTAAAGAGGCGATTGTAAAGATTGTGAATAAGGGGGATCTGAGCTTTGATGAGGCGTATACCGTCATGAATGAGATCATGAGCGGGGAAACAAGTGCGACGCAGAATGCAGCATTTCTGGCAGCTCTTTCAACTAAGAGTGCCAGGGCGGAGACAACGGACGAGATTGCAGGCTGCGCGGCAGCTATGAGAGCCCATGCGACAAGAGTGGACACAGGTATGGAGGTACTGGAAATCGTCGGGACCGGCGGTGATAATGCGGGAAGCTTTAACATTTCTACAACTTCCGCGCTGGTCACTGCAGCTGGCGGAGTCAAAGTGGCTAAACACGGTAACCGGGCTGCCTCCTCCCTGTGCGGAACAGCGGACTGTCTGGAGGCAATGGGTGTTAATATCCAGCAGAGTCCGGCCAGATGTGTCGAATTGCTGAATGAAGTCGGGATGTGCTTCTTCTTCGCCCAGAAATATCATACCTCCATGAAATACGTCGGGCCCATCCGTAAAGAGCTGGGATTCAGGACAGTTTTCAATATTCTCGGGCCTCTGACAAACCCGGCGTCGCCCTCCATGCAGCTGCTGGGCGTTTACGACGATTACCTTGTAGAACCGCTGGCGCAGGTGCTTGTCAGCCTGGGAGTCAGGCGAGGGATGGTCGTTTACGGTATGGATAAGCTGGATGAAATATCCATGAGCGCTCCGACAAAGATCTGTGAGATCAGGGATGGATGGTTCAGATCCTATGTCGTTGAGCCGGAGGATTTCGGCTTTGAGCGCTGCAGGAAAGAGGAGATGGCTGGCGGTACCCCTCAGGAGAATGCCGGAATTACACGGGCGATCCTGCAGGGACAAAAAGGAGTAAAACGAAATGCAGTCCTTCTAAATGCCGGGGCAGCGCTGTACATCGGCGGGAAAGCTGACAGCATGAATGAAGGTATAGTGCTGGCTGCAGAACTGATCGATTCCGGGAAAGCGCTGCAAACGCTTGAGGCGTTTGTCAAAGTCAGCAACCGGCCTGAAGAATAATAAATGGGAATAGAAGAACCGGGGTAGGAAAGAAATGACAATACTGGATCAGCTTGCCCGGCATGCTGCAGAGAGAGTCGAGCAGGATAAGAAGAGGATCAGTCTGGAAGAAATCAGGGGGCTTGCCAGGGCGGCCGGAGCAGCAGGAGCTGCCTGTGCTGCGGGGGCAGCCGGAACCGTGGGAAAGGCCGGTTTGAACGTGGAGACAAGCCGCGCTGCCTTCGGGGACACTGGCAGGCGGAGTTTTTATGATGCCATCTCAAAACCTGGGATGAGCTTTATCTGCGAGGTAAAAAAGGCTTCCCCATCAAAAGGAATTATTGACCCTGTCTTCGATTATACCGGAATCGGACGGGCATATGAGGAGGCTGGTGCAGATGCTATCTCCTGTCTTACGGAGCCGAAATGGTTTAAGGGATCGGATGCCATTTTCCGGGAGATCCGTTCGATTGTAAAAACCCCTATGCTGCGCAAGGATTTTGTCGTGGACGAGTACCAGCTCTACCAGGCCAGAGTGATGGGCGCGGATTGTATTCTGCTGATCTGCGCGCTGCTGGAGCAGAAGACAATCCAAAGGTATCTGGGCATCTGTGAGGAGCTTGGGCTCGCTGCCCTTGTCGAAACGCATGATGAGGCGGAGATTCTCTCGGCAGTAAAGGCCGGAGCCCGTCTGATCGGTGTGAATAACCGGAACCTGAAGGATTTTTCAGTGGATCTTGAGAATGCCTCCCGCCTGCGGGAGCTGATTCCGGATGACAGGCTGTATGTTGCCGAGAGCGGCGTCCGTACGCCTGAAGATGCTGCAAGGCTGAAGGAAGCCGGTGCAGATGCGATTCTGGTTGGCGAGGCTATGATGCGTGCACCGGATAAAGCGGCCTTCCTGCATGCTATGAGGGAGGCATAATGGATATGAGATGCAAAATCAAAGTCTGCGGATTGTACAGGGAGCAGGATATTGACTTTGTAAATGAGGCCAGGCCGGATTATATCGGTTTTATCCTGGATTTTCCGAAAAGCCACCGCAGTATCGGGCGGGAGCGGGCAGGGCTGCTTAAGAAACGGCTGCTGCCGGGGATCAGGGCAGTCGGAGTCTTTGTCGATCAGCCCATGGAGGATATCTGCAGGGCGGCAGAGGAGATCGGTCTGGATGTGATCCAGCTTCATGGACATGAAGACAATGTTTATATTGCTGCAGTCAGGGAGAGGACCCGGCTCCCGGTCTGGAAAGCTTTTAAAATCAGAACAGAAGAAGACCTTGCAGCTGCAGAAAGCTGCGCTGCAGATGAAATTCTGCTGGATAATGGATATGGAACAGGGACGGTCTTTGACTGGTCTCTTCTGGAAGGATTTGGGCGAACGTTTATCCTGGCAGGAGGGCTGACTCCGGAAAGCATTCCCGAAGCCATGCGGCTGCTGTCTCCGAAGATTATTGATATTTCATCCGGAGTGGAAACAGACAAGGTGAAGGATCGGGCGAAGATCCTGGCAGCTGTGCGGGCAGTCAGAGGAGGAGAGAAATGAGCAGAGGACGATTCGGCATTCATGGCGGACAGTATATTCCCGAGACACTGATGAATGCGGTGATAGAACTGGAAGAAGCTTATAAGCACTATAAAGATGATCCGGAATTTGGCAAAGAGCTTTCGGAATTGTTTAATGAATATGCGGGCAGACCCTCACGCTTATATTATGCGGAGAAGATGACCCGGGATCTGGGCGGTGCGAAGATCTATCTGAAACGGGAGGATCTCAACCATACAGGAGCCCACAAGATCAATAACGTGCTCGGACAGGCGCTTCTCGCAAAAAAGATGGGCAAGACCCGTCTGATCGCGGAGACAGGAGCCGGGCAGCACGGTGTGGCGACTGCAACAGCTGCAGCTTTGATGGATATGGAGTGTGTCGTGTTTATGGGGGAGGAAGATACCATCCGTCAGGCACTCAATGTATACCGGATGCGCCTGCTGGGGGCAGAGGTCATACCCGTAAAAACAGGCACGGCAACGCTGAAGGATGCAGTGTCGGAAGCGATGCGGGAATGGACTTCCCGGATCAGTGATACGCATTACTGCCTTGGATCGGTGATGGGGCCGCATCCATTCCCGACCATTGTACGTGATTTTCAGGCAGTGATATCGAGGGAAATCAGGGAACAGATGCTGGTGAAGGAAGGACGTCTCCCTGATGTGGTCATGGCCTGTGTAGGCGGCGGGTCCAATGCAATCGGCAGCTTTTACCATTTTATAGAGGATGAAGGTGTCCGGCTGATCGGCTGCGAGGCTGCCGGCAGAGGGGTGGATACATTTGAAACAGCTGCAACGATCGCAACCGGAAGGCCTGGGATCTTTCACGGGATGAAATCCTATTTCTGTCAGGATGAGGACGGGCAGATCGCACCGGTCTATTCCATCTCCGCCGGCCTGGATTATCCGGGCATCGGGCCGGAGCATGCCTGGCTGCATGACATCGGGAGAGCCGAGTATGTCCCGGTAACGGATGAGGAAGCTGTGCAGGCATTTGAATACATGGCACGTACGGAGGGGATCATTCCGGCAATCGAATCGGCTCATGCCGTCGCCCATGCGATGAAGATTGCTCCGGATATGCCGGAGGATAAGATCATTGTGATCACCATCTCCGGAAGAGGAGATAAGGATTGTGCAGCGATCGCCAGGTACAGAGGGGAGGATATCCATGAGTAAGAGCAGCAGGATCGGAAAAGCATTTGAAAACGGGAAAGCATTTATCCCGTTCATCACCTGCGGGGATCCGGATCTGGCGACAACGGCGGCTGTTGTCAAGGCTGTCGTAGATAATGGAGCAGATCTGGTCGAGCTTGGGATTCCGTTTTCAGACCCCACAGCAGAAGGACCGGTAATCCAGGGAGCCAATGTGAGAGCTCTCGCCGGAGGTATCAAAACGGATCAGGTTTTTGACCTTGTCCGCAGCCTGCGGAAAGATGAAAAGGTTGAAGTACCGATGGTTTTTATGACTTATGCAAATGTTGTTTTTTCTTACGGCGCTGAGAGATTTATCTCAGCCTGCCGGGAAATCGGCATTGACGGGCTGATCCTTCCGGACCTGCCATACGAGGAGAAAGAGGAATTCCTTCCCCTGTGCCGGCAATATGACATTGCCCTGATTTCGCTCATTGCCCCGACCTCGGCAGACCGTATATCCATGATCGCCAGAGAAGCAGAAGGCTTTCTCTATATCATATCCAGTCTCGGTGTAACCGGTACAAGAAGCGAAATCACAACAGACCTGGCCTCCATCGTCAAGGTTGTCCGCAAAAGTACACAGATTCCCTGCGCTGTAGGCTTTGGCATTTCCACCCCGGAGCAGGCCCGCAAAATGGCAGATCTTTCAGATGGCGCCATCGTCGGCTCCGCCATTATCAAACTGCTCGAGCGGTATGGGCAGGAAGCACCAAAGCATGTCGGAGCATATGTAAAAACAATGAAAGACGCAATTCGATAAGGGGGAAACCTGATTTTGCCGAAACTTTCCTGGATTTACCCTCTTTACTAATTCTGATCAGAAGAGTATCATAAACTGATTATATTTTTGAAAATTCGAAACCTGATATTATATCCGGAATTTGCTTGTCAGTTATGGTCAGATAAGACTGGGACAGAGGGAGATTCGGAACCCTTCCCTGTCTCCTTAGAGGGTGAAAGAAATTGTACTATGAAGAAGCTTTAAAGCTGGGCCGGAAGTGTTACAAACAGTTGGTGGGCAGAGGAGAGTATCCCTATCTTCCTGTGCTGGAGGAATTATTGATGCCCGGTGAAGGTGATATCGGGACAGATGCCGGTCTTATGGAGATCCCGATCGACTTTGTGATTGGGACGAAAACAAAAGGACGGACGAGGTCTTTTGCGGCGAATTTCATGCCGATTATGGATGGGAAAACCGAGTTTGCTTCCAAATGGATCAGTCTGTGCAAGAGCCATCTGGAGGAAGGGATCCGGGATCCCGTGCTGGTATGGGAGTATATGAACCGCTTTTATGTCGATGAAGGGAATAAACGGGTCTCCGTCCTGAAGTTTTTCGGGGCAGTCTCTGTGACAGCCCGTGTGAAGAGGATCCTTCCTGAGCGAAATGGTGATCCGGATATCGAGCGGTACTATGAGCTGCTTGATTTTTGCGAGATGACCGGGCTGAACCAGATCGAAATGTCTGATAGCGGAGCTTATCAGGAGCTCTTGACTGTACTGGGGAAGCTGCACCGTGAGGATTGGACAGAGGATGAACGAAAGAGTTTTTCATCTGAATACTATCGCTTTGAGAAGGTTTTTCGGGAGTGCGGCGGAGACAGGCTTCGGGAAACGCCTGCGGACGCGCTGCTGGTCTATCTGAAAATCTATGGATACGGGACTTTGCAGGAGCAGACACCTGCCCAGATTAAAAAATCACTCCAGAAGCTTTGGGATGAGGTCGTTTTGCGGCAGGAAGATAGTCTGATCGATGTGAAAATGGATCCTGTGGAGCAGGGGACCGGCCAGGGCGTACTGCCGGTTAAAAGCATCCTTTCCATTCCTCAGGCTATTTTGAAAAAACCGCTGCGGGTTTCCTTCCTGTATTACAGGAAGATTGAGGGTTCCGGCTGGAATATTGCTCATGATGAGGGCAGAAAGCACGTACAGAAGGTGTTTGGAGACAGGATCGAGACAGCAGCCTGTATCCGGGATGAGTCGCTGAGTCTGGAAGATGATCTCAGAAAGCTGATCCGGGAGGGAGCAGAGGTGATTTTTGCCACGGACTCCCGGATGATCAATGCCTGCCTGCGTGTGGCAGTAGAAAATCCGGATGTTGAGATCCTCTGCTGCTGCCTGAATAAACCCTACCGCTTCGTACGCACCTACTATCCCAGGGTATATGAAGTGAAGTTTATTACCGGTGCAATTGCAGGAGCGCTGGCTAAGGGGAATGAGGCGATCGGGTATATCTGCCGCTATCCGATCTATGGTATGATTGCGGAGATCAACGCATTTGCAAGAGGTGTCAGTCTGGTGAATCCGGACGCCAGGGTGTATCTGGAGTGGTCTTCTGTAGATGGGATTTCCGAAGCTGAAATGCGGCTGTATCAGAAAGGGATCCATCTGATCTCATATCGGGATTTTTATGATCAGAAGCCCGGTCAGGAATGGGTATTCGGGCTGTCCGATATCGCTTCACATGAGCCGGTTCCTCTCGCAGTACCGGTGTGGAACTGGGGTGTCTTTTATGAGCGGATCATTGCGTCAATACTGAGCGGAACATACAAGGATGAGTATAAAAAGACCAACCGTTCCCTGAATTATTACTGGGGCATGTCGTCAAGGACTGTTGATGTGAAGCTTTCCGAAACACTGCCGCCCAGTGTCCGTTATCTGGGAAAGGTTCTTGGCAAAGCGGTCAGCGAGGGGCTTGCCCAGCCATTCTATTATCCGCCTATGGAGAGAGAGGGGACAATCAGCTGGGAAACCGAGGACAGAGCGCTCCGTGTAGAGGACATTATTACCATGAACACATTGGAACAGAACGTCGTCGGCACGATTCCGGAGTATGAGGAACTGGCAGAGCCTGCAGCCCGGGAGCTGGTGGATGAGATCGGAGTAGATACTGCACGAAAGCACACGGAAATCGGAGGCGAGGGTTAAGCTGAATGAAGATTCTTGCGATTGCAGATGAGATTGCAAAGCAGTATGATATGTACTACAGACCGGGCATGCTCGATGAATACGACCTGATCATCAGCTGCGGGGACCTGCCGGCAAGCTATCTGGAATTTCTGGTAACAATGGCGAAGTGCCCCCTTCTTTATGTCCGGGGGAACCATGACGATTCCTATCTCACTTCCCCGCCGCAAGGCTGTATCTGCATTGAAGACCAGATCTATGAATATGAAGGAATCCGCTTTCTGGGACTGGGAGGATCCAGCCGCTACCGGCCCGATGGCCGGAATATGTATACAGAGGAACAGATGCGCCGCAGAATCCGGCGGCTCTGGCTGAAACTCCGCAAAAGCAAAGGTTTTGACGTGCTTGTGACTCATGCCCCGGCCAGGGGCTATGGGGATCTAGACACCCTGCCGCACCAGGGCTTTGCCTGTTTCCTGGAACTGATAGACCGCTACCAGCCCAAAGTCATGCTTCACGGCCATGTTCATCTGAATTACGGATACCGCATATCGGACGAAGCCAGACGTGGAGATACCCGCATCCTGAATGCATGGCAGGCCCGCGTTATCGAAATGGGGTAGGAGACAGGGGAGACAGGGAACGGTTCTCTGTCTCCTATGTATCCTTTCTCTTTGTCTCCTTATTTTGAAATCATTTTCCGGAATCCGTACTTCCAGTAAAGCAGCATACTGATTACAGCTCCCAGGACGCCCTGTGCAATTTCATAGGGGAGTTTCAGCATAGCATATTCAAAAGTACTGTAGACAAATATTTTCCCCAGTGTATAGCCGGTAACCATGATGAGAGCCCCGATTGTTACGGCAATACCGGATGCCAGTTTAGGGCGGGACTTCAGGATGTTGTGAGAGATCTGGGAAATCACCGCAGCCTGCAGGCCGTGTGTAACCAGAGAGACAAACATCGGCAGAGGATAAAAGAGCATATCTCCTATAAACGACCCGATTCCGCCTGCCGCAAAGGCTTCGAACGGATTAAGGACCAATGCTGCAAGACAAATGACGACATCGCATAGATACAGATGGCCGCCGGGGACCGGTATCCCGACTGAGGACAGGATGATGTTCAGTGCCATAAAAACGGCTGTGATCGTGATCCGGATGGCCGGAATCTGTTTTTGCTGAACCATTCAGAGATTCCTCCTTTACTTGTTTTGAGGGTAAGGATATCACAACTGTGACTATAGGAAAATGGCCAGAATAATAACAGATTATATGACCAGATTGGAATAGTATATGACAGGAGATACAAGAGAAAAGCAGATTCCGGCATACCTGCGGCTCTACCGGACTTTAGTCAATGATATTACGGCTGGAGTTTATCCCTATGGAAGTAAACTGCCTTCAAAACGAGTGATGGCGGATGAGAAGGGTGTCAGTGTGATTACTGTTGAACATGCGGTTGATCTGCTGAATGAAGAGGGATACGTACAGAGCAGGCAGAGAAGCGGGGTGTTTGTTACTTATCGGGTTGGTGATCTACTGATAGATACAGAAATGTCAGACGAGGATGGGGATGATATGTCCAGTCCTCTTACTCTTATTAATAAAGATGAAAAACCTCAGGATACGGGAGAATTTCCTTTTTCTGTTCTTGCAAGGACAATGAGGAAGGTACTGCTTGATTATGGAGAGAAAATTCTGGTGAAGTCTGCCAACCACGGTTGTCTGGAGCTGCGGGATGAAATCTGTCATTATCTGGCCAGAAGCAGAGGCATGCATGTTGATTCTGCCCAGGTGATCATAGGAGCCGGTACAGAGTATCTTTACGGACTGATCGCTCAACTGCTGGGACCCGGGAGGATTTTTGCAATTGAAGATCCTTCTTATAATAAGATCCGTTCTGTTTACGAGGCAATGGGGATCACCTGCGATATGCTTCCTTTAACGGCAGATGGTATCGCGACATCCGAACTGGAAGCTGCAAGAGCAAGTGTTCTGCATGTCACTCCCTTCCATAGTTTTCCTTCAGGGGTGACTATCGGGATTTCAAAGAAACTTGAGTATTTAAGATGGGCAAAAAAGAGAGATGCTTTCCTGATCGAAGATAATTACGATTCGGAGCTGACAGCATCCAGAAAGGCTGAGGAAGCTCTGTTTTCAATGGCATCGGATGTCAATGTGATCTATCTGAACACCTTTTCCAGGACACTGGCACCTTCTATGAGGATTGGATATATGATCCTTCCTTCCAGTTTAGTTGACACATTTAACCGGAAGCTGGGATTCTACTCCTGTACAGTGCCGATTTTTGATCAGTATGTCCTCGCCCGGCTGCTGCAGAACGGTGATTTTGAAAGGCATATCAACAGAATGCGGCGAAAAAGAAGGGAGGAAGAATGATGGAGCGGGATAATCGGAATGTATATTCGTTCTCATCCTCTTTTGTAAAGCTGGCTGTATCCATGCTCATCTTTGGAACGATCGGCATTTTCCGCAGGCAGATTCCTGCATCATCCGGATATCTGGCTTTTTCACGAGGGCTGCTCGGAGCACTTATTCTTCTGCTTTATCTGAAGATGCGTAGGAACTCTTCGGGGAGGGCGATCCCGGGTAAGACAGTGGCTCTGCTTCTGCTTTCGGGAGCAGCAATCGGGATCAACTGGATCCTGCTGTTTGAAGCCTACCGGTACACGACAATTGCTGTAGCGACGCTCTGCTATTATATGCAGCCAACGATCGTGATCCTGACCTCTCCCCTGTTTTTCAGAGAAAGGCTGACCAGCAGGAAGCTGGTATGTGTCGCTTTGTCCGTACTTGGAATGGCGCTGCTTTCCGGAGTCATCGGCGGAACAGGAGGAGGGGCAGGAACAGATCCGAGGGGGATCCTGTACGGGCTTGGTGCAGCAGCCCTGTATGCTTCCGTGATCATCATGAATAAAAAACTGCCGCCGTTGGATGCCAGCCAGAAAACAATGATCCAGCTGTTTGCCGCAGCGATGGTCATGATTCCCTATCTTCTGATCACAAGAAATACCGGCCTGGAGAAGATGACCGCTGCAGGATGGCTGCTCCTTCTCGTGGTCGGCATCATTCATACGGGAATTGCGTATGTATTGTATTTCGGCAGTATGGATCTTCCTGCACAGACGGTTGCCGCCTGCAGCTATATAGATCCGGTTTCCGCACTGTTTTTCTCCTGGATCCTTCTGCACGAGAGCCTCTCCGGCCCGGGGATCCTGGGAGCAATCCTGATCCTCGGCTCCGCTTTCATCAGCGAACGGAGTATTTAGAGCAAAGGGAGACAGGGGACGGTTCTGTTTTTTCGGGAACCGTCCCCTGTCTCTCTTTTCTACTCCTGTCTTTATTCTCTTTCCAGCGGCATGCTCATGCAGCGGGGGCCGCCGCGGCCCCGTGAGAGCTCGGAACTGGGCATTTCCAGGACCTGGATCCCGTTTTCGCGCAGAATATCATTTGTGATATCATTCCGGTCGTAGACGATGACTCTGCCCGGTGAAATACAGAGGGTGTTGGAACCGTCGTTCCACTGCTCCCGCTCTGCAGCGATCCGATCATTTCCGCCGCAGTGAATGAGCTTCACATCGTCTTTTTCCATGCTGCGGGCCAGGATCTGTGCAAGCGGCAGAGCGTTCTCCCGGACATGCAGACTTCCGGCTGCCTCACCGCCTGTGATCTCGTACACCCGCAAACTGGGCAGGATCCCGGGATGGATCAGGAAGGTATCCGTATCCACTTGTGTAAAGACAGTATCCAGGTGCATAAAGGCGCGGATGTCGGGGATATCCAGGGCCAGGATCGTGCGGACCTCGCTTCCTTCATGTGCAAAAATCTGCCTGGCCAGAAGTTCCACCCCTTCCGGAGTCGTCCTCTGGGAAAGCCCTATGGCAAGAACCTTTTCGCTTAGATTCAGGATATCTCCGCCCTCGATGCTGTACGGGAAGCTGCGGTCATAGAAAAAGGGAGTTTCGGGAGCCAGATCCGGATGATATGTCAGGATGTATTTTCCGTACAGTGTTTCCCGGCGTCTGGTATCGGAGTACATATGGTGAAGGCTGACTCCCGTGCCGATCGATGCAAAAGGATCCCTGGTAAAATAGAGGTTCGGGATCGGATCGAGAATGAAGCGGCGGTTCGGTTTGACCAGCTCCGTCAGCGGTTGATGCATATCCTGCGCACTGGCAGATTCTTTCTGCTGCAGGAAATGCCGGAGCTCCTCGTAAGTGATCCCGGAAATGGTTTTAAGAACCAGCTGCAGATTATCTTCAATAGTATACAGATATTCCTTAACCTGTTCACGGAAGAAGGCGGCCTTGCTTCCGGCTTCTTCGACAAAGGTATCAATGAATTCTTTTCTGACTTGTGGATGCAGGGTAAGTACCTGTGCCATCAGATCCTCCAGGTAAACGACCTCTGTCCCGTTTTCTCTGAGGATATCCGCAAAGCAGTCGTGCTCCTCCTGCGCCTTTTTCAGATAGGGAATATCATCGAAAAGCAGGCGCTCCAACGTATGCGGAACCAGCTGTTCCAGCTCCCTTCCCGGCCGGTGGAGCATCACCCTCTTTAGCTGCCCGACCTCACTTTTTACACAGATGCCCATAGTAAGTCTCCCTGTTTTATGCAGATGTCCATGATGAGCCTCCCGATTATACACAGAGGTCCATCCTAAGCTTTCCCGCTGCTTCCTGCTGTCGTTTTTGCATTCGCATCCTACGACTGCTTTTCTTTCTCTCTCTCCAGGCGGAAAGCTACAGAACGCTGCAGGTATTCCAGGTATTCATCATCCCGGCACATGGTCTTGCCCGGGTTATCTGACAGTTTTGCCACAGCACGTCCATTGACTGTCTGCAGCTTGATAACGATATTCAGCGCGTCTTCGCTGGTGTCGTTCGAACAGAAAGTGCCGATGCCGAAGGATACTTTTGCCCGGTCACGGAAATGCTCAAACAAAGCCTGTGCCCTGTCAAAATCCAGGCTGTCGCTGAAAAGAAGGAGCTTCGTTTTCGGATCCGCGCCGTATTTCTGATAGTGACGGATCATTTTTTCGCCCCATTCGTAAGGATCGCCGCTGTCATGACGTACACCGGTAAAGTTGTTTACCATCGCACGGTTAAAATCCAGAAGGAAAAGATCAGTCGTTACGGTGTCGGTAAGAGCGGTTCCGTTATCACCGCGGTACTCGTCATACCAGTCTTCCAGTGCATAGTGGTTTGTATAGGACAGAGGAATCGAATCAATACCCTGGTACATCTGGACAAACTCGTG
>CADBQK010000001.1 GCA_902796775.1 uncultured Lachnospiraceae bacterium | reverse complement strand
GCAGGCTTGCCTGCAAGACAACCATTTGCTTTATAGACCAGGGCGGTAACATCAGTTGCCGCCCCACACTGAGCAGAATTCTAATATCCTGACAAAAAGCGTTTTCTGTCAGATTCTGCGAAGTGCAGGAAGCATAACTTGTGAATCGTATCAAAGTCCCAAGCCCGTAAAGGAGAACATTGTGTCTTTTGTTTCACTGCCATTTTACGCGTTCTGCCTTTTGCTCCTTCTGGCCTATTATCTGGTGCCGAAGAAGGGGCAGATTGCAGTTCTGCTTGCGTTTAATATCTTTTTTATCCTTGCATCCAGCGGCTGGCTGGCTCTGTTTATGCTGATCACCATGGTCACGACGTATTATGCCGGACGGGTGATGAATGCAAACGGACGCCGGTGCCGTGAGCAGATTGCTGCCATGGAAGAGCCCACACGCAAGGAACGTGCCAAGGTTAAGGCAGGATGGACGCGCAGAAACAGGCAGGTACTGATAGCCGCCCTTATTGCCAACTTCGGCATCTGGGCGGTTATCAAATATACGGACTTTGTTGTCCTCAATCTGAATAAGATCGGCTCCCATTTTGGATTTGCAACGGTTCCTTACGCCAATTTCCTGATGCCGCTTGGTATCTCTTTCTATACCTTTACTGCGATGGGCTATCTGATCGATGTCTACCGGGAGAAATATGAGGCAGATGAAGATTTTCTTCATGTAGCGGTGTTTATCACCTTGTTTACACATTTGATCGAAGGGCCGTTCAGTCGCTTTGATACGCTCGGAAAGACTCTTTTTGAGCCGCATACCTTTTCCTATGAGCGGCTCTGTCTGGGCGGACGGCGTGTACTCTGGGGATTGTGCAAGAAGATCATCATCGCGGATCAGCTGGCGATTGCCGTTAATTACTATTATAAGAACGTCAATCTTTACACCGGTCTGTACTCGGTGGCAGCTATCTTACTTTATGCTATGCAGCTGTATGCGGATTTTTCCGGCTATATGGATATAGCCTGCGGTATATCCCTGATGCTGGGGATCCGGCTGGATGAAAACTTCCGCCGCCCCTTCCTGGCTGTGAGTGTGGAAGATTTCTGGAGAAGATGGCATATTACGCTGGGGACCTGGTTTAGGGATTATGTATTCTATCCGGTGGCCTTCAGTCATACAGCACAGAAGATTGGGCACAACAGCAGGCGGAAATTCGGTCCGAGGATGGGAAAACTGGTACCCAGCTACCTGGCGCTGATCTTTGTCTGGACGATTACAGGCCTCTGGCACGGCGCAGCCTGGCAGTATGTATTCTGGGGACTGGCGAATCTCTTTATTATCGTTTTCAGTATGCAGGCGCAGCCTCTGTACGACAAGGCAAAGGCCATCCTGCATGCGGACAGACATCCGGTCCTGTGGCGTGCTTTTCAAATAGCCCGGACCTTCTGCATTGTCGGTTTTCTGCGTGTTATGTCCAGAACCAGAGGGCTGCGGGAATGCCTGCAGCTGTATCAGCGGGTCTTCAGCGGCTGGAAGAATCTGGGGAGCTGGCTGCATGCAGGCCTGTGGACCTATTTCCCGAAGATGCAGAGCATCAGTATCTTTACAGCCGGTTTCTTTTCATTGCTGCTGATCGGAGTGGATATACTGGAAGAGACCGGGAAATGGGAAACTGTGAAAGAAAAGACCCCCGGGATCCTGCGCATGACAGTTTACGCAGGGCTTTTCATTGTTTTGCTGATCTGCGCCGGAGAGACGGCGGGCACGGCAACAGGGTTTATGTATGAAATTTACTAAGAAAACGGGTAATCTTCTTAACCTCCTCTTTCTGGCAGTGGTGCTGGCAGCTGCCTGTACCTGGCTGGGCAGGGCGCTGGTTCCTGTGACGTATGCACAGTATTACCGGCATGACCTGGATGTGATGAAAGAAAAGGGCGAGCAGTATGACCTGATCTTCATAGGGGCATCACGGGTCTACAGAAGCTTTGATCCTCAGGTTTTTGAAGAAGAAACAGACTATGCACATGTTTTGAATGCCGGTTCGGTTGCGCAGACGATCGAGGGCAGCTATTATCTGGCAAAGGAGCTGATTGCAGCTCATCACCCCAGCACCATCGTACTCGGCCTTAGTTACAATGAGCTGTTTTATGAGCAGGAAGATAAAAGTCCTCGAGGCAACATGGTCCTGTATGACCGACTGGAAGACCCTCTCATCAAAGCACAGTTTGCGGCAAGAGTCCTGGCGCCCAAAGGGGATGCGCTGCTGTATCTGTCCAACATTTACCGCTACGGCTCTTCACTTTCGCCATCTTATCTGAAGAAGGTCGCAGACCAGAAACAGGCACTGATCGATACCGATTATGCGCCGGTGGTGAAAAAGAAGGAATACTATGCCGGGAATGGTTTTGTCTACAGTAAGCGCAAGGTAAAAGCCGGCAATATGCCGATGAAGGCGCCCGGTGTTTTTACCCCGGAAAGTGTGGATCCTGAGAAAGTCGCGGTCCTGGATGATATTGTTGGATTGTGCAGAGAGAAGGGCGTGGATTTGAAGCTTGTGACCGGCCCGACGACTCTCATGTATATGTACAATGTAGAGAATTACCAGGGAGCTGTCGACTTTTACAGCGAGTATGCTGCCGGGCAGGGACTGAGCTATTATAATCTGAGTATGCTGCGCGAGCGCCAGACGCTTTTTACCGATAAATACATGCTGGATTACAATCATGTAAACGGCAAAGGTGCAAAACGTGCCAGCAAGGTCTATGCGCAGATTTTGATGAGAGAACAGGCTGGTGAGTCCTGCGAAGCTATCAAGGAGGAGCTTTTCTACCAGAACCTGGATGAGATCAAAGCCCAGGTCGATCAGGTCGTCGCGATCAAGGCGGATGCGAACCTGGTCATTTCCAAAGAAAACGGGAGAAAATACCTTGCAGTCAATGGTCTGAAGAATGATGGTGAGGTTATTGAGTACCGGCTGAGTGTCAGGAAAGCAGGCGGGAAGAAGTTCAAACTCGTTTACGACTATACTGCCGCTTCAATGTTTGATATTACAAAGTATGCCAAAGAGGGGACCCAGATCGAGATATGTGCCCGGCTGAAGGGGCATGATACGGAGAAAGAGGCCTGGCAGATCTACACAGTGAAACGGAGTACAAAGAGTGTCAAACGCAAGCTGCTGTAGAAAAAGGATGCCTGCATATTCTGTTTCTCAGTGTATACACTGCAGATTGTCTCTTTCGTAGGATAGGCAGTACTATTCGTGAGGCATGATAGAAGTCAGTCGGTCATGATAAAGGTCAGCGAGTCATGATGGAAGTCGGAGAGTCATGATGGAAGTCAGCGAGTCGAGATGGAAGAATGATGATGATAATGATAAAGGAGGGTGAAGGATGATTGTCAGTCCGATGTTTTACAACGAGCATGGCGGGGAGGATATTTTTGCGAGGCTGTTGACGGAGAGGATCATCCTGCTCTTTGATGAGGTCTCGGATGATATGGCAGCGAGCCTGATCGCCCAGATGCTCTATCTGGAGTCGGTGGATCCGGAAAAAGATATCCAGATGTATATCAATTCACCCGGAGGGGTGGTTTCGGCGGGACTTGCGATCTATGATACGATGCGCCATATCCGCTGCGATGTTTCGACGATCTGCGTGGGAAGTGCTGCGAGCATGGGAGCATTTATCCTGGCCGGCGGGACCAGAGGGAAACGCTACTGCCTGGAAAACAGTGAGGTGATGATCCATCAGATCCTGGGCGGCGCACAGGGGCAGATGAGCGATATCATGATCGAAGCTAGACACGGCCAGAGGATCAAGGAAAGGGTCAACCGCATTCTTGCAGAGAATACAGGACACACTGTAGAAGAAATCGAGCGGGATACCGACAGAAATTACTGGATGTTCCCGGAGGAAGCGAAAGAGTACGGGATCATCGACCACATTATCGGTGCTGCGGAGGAATAGGTTATGACAAGGCTGATTATCAGGTTGAATGAAAACTGGGTCCACAGACATTCTGCAAAGAGCAGCGGGCCTGTGAAAGAGATGGTCAGGTTTATCCAGGCGCATAAGACGGACCAGATCACTGTTGATGCAGCAGCCGCCACTTCCCTGGCTCTGGAGGTTGATGAGAAGTCAGTCGACGTGTCCGCACTGATCGGGGATATTGCAGGATTTCTCGCTGACCGATACAAGATAGCACAGGAAGAGCTGAACCGGATCCTTCGTGTCGAGATGGAGGCGCCTGCCGGGATGGAAGAGGGACTGCGTGAAGAGGAGCCGGCCGCAGACCGGTCCGCGGAAAAAGAGACAGTTTCCAACCTGGCCTCAGACCAGCTCCTTCGTGCAGCCGGGGTGCAGGATCCGGATGAAGAGGAAGAAGCAGATGAAGAGAACCGGGAAGGGACACAGGAGGACGACTTTTTCTCCCAGCCTGTAAATCCGGAGAATCTGCGGCAGATCCTGGCGAATGTTAAAGCAATGCCGGGTGCAGAGCAATTTGCCTCTCTTTGTGAGGAAATCCATAAGATGGCACCGGTTCTGCGGAATCTGGCACTGGAAGAAGTCGTTTCATCCAGACACTATCTATTTGCTGTGGATGAAGGGTATGGGCTGACCGATTATCTGAATATCCTGACAGCACTTTTGTCCGAGGAGAAACTATTCCATGCTGTGGACATTCCTGTTACGGCAGCACTGATGCCGCCGGTCGAAACGGCGGATGTGCTTACCCCGGTTACGGAGGCTGTATCCAGGCTTCAGGGCCGGATCGTGTCCATCGACATTACAGCATGGATGGGACAGGCATCTTCCCGGCAGTTCAGCGACTTTCTTGCCTCATTAGCGGACTCCGGGGATAATCTGATCTATGTATTCCGGATCCCGTTTACAGATACCGGCAGGATGGAAAAACTGCTGGATGTGCTGAATGATGCCATGCAGGTCGTGCCGGTTGCCTTCCGGCCGCTCAGTACCGCCCAGCTGGAACTGTATGCCAAAGAGCTGCTCAGCCAGCAGGGATTTACTGCAGATGAGAAGGTCTGGGAAATGTTCCGTCAGAGGATCGCGCAGGAGAAATCCGATGGACGGTTCTACGGGACGCAGACACTGCGCAAGATCGTGATGGATATGATCTACCGGAAAGTCCGCAGCATGACGATAAACCTGCCGGAAGAGGTGCCGGTGCCGGATGGTATCCTGGAAGAGATCCGGATCCTGCCGGAGGACCTGGCCGGTTTTGTCCGGGACTTCCGGGTAGATGGAAGCGCGATGGATGAGATCAGCCAACTGGTCTGCGCCTCCAGGATCCGCGAGGAGATCCTGGCACTGGTGGATAAAATCGAGAAGGACAGGAAACAGGCAGACGGACAAGCGGAAACAGGTTCGGATGAGGATGGTGCTGAAAAAGAAGCATCTTCTCTGAAACCGATGTATATGTCTTTTGTCGGAAGCCCCGGGACCGGGAAAACGACAGTCGCCAGGATCCTGGGAAGGCTGCTGAAGGAGCGCGGACTGCTCGCAGGCGGATATTTCTTCGAGCATTCGGCAGAAGAGCTTCTGAATGGAGGAGAAGGAGCTGCCGGAGCCATTCTGGCTTCGATGCTCAGAGATGCGAAGGGGGCCGTCCTGTTCATTGATGATCTGTCCCGTTTGACCGATCCATCAGAGGAGGAAGAGGTTCCTGCAAAAGAGGCTCTTAGGGAGCTGGCAGCACTTGTGTCCAATCCGGTTGATGATATAGCCCTTATTCTGGCAGGGGATTCCGATGAGATGAAGCGGCTGGCAAATCAGAGCCAGGTATTGGCAGAGAAGATTCCTTATACATTATCCTTCCCGGATTATACCAGGCAGGAGCTGGCCAGAACCTTTATGAATATGCTGGGCAGTGAAGAAATCGCCGAAGGAGAGGGGCTTGACCAGGCTGTTGAAAAGTATTTTGAAGGGCTTGATGATACGGTTTTGTCCTCTGCAGACTTTTCCAATGCCCGTTTTGTCCGCAATCTTTTTGAGAGTGCGCGCAGCAGGGCTGTGATGCGCACGCAAATGGACAGCAGCGGGAGCCAGAAAGTTTCCATGGAGAAAGAAGATTTTGCAGCAGCTTCCTCCAGAGCAGCTTCTGATTTCTGTGCAAAAAGAAGCAGACGCGCACATCCCGGCTATCATCTGGGATTTGTATAAACAAAAGGAAGCCGGCTTTTGAGTTTCGAAATTACCTATTATTCCCTAAGGTGGAAAGGAGATATGTAAAGATGGATGCAGCAAATAAGGAATTAGTCGATGAACTGATTGCGAAGTTTGCCCGGAAAAACGGACAGACTGAGGATGAGGTAAAGAAATCCTTCGAGGCTGTTCTGGATAAATTCGACAGTGACGGCAGCCGCGGCCAGGAGGCTCTGAAATTCCTCGGATTTGAGGAGAGGCCTTCCGTGGAAGATTTTATCGCAGCTCTTGTCGTAAATCCTGAACTGATGAAGATGTTCAAAAAACAGGGTTAAGCAGAAACAGAGCAGGATAATCGGATCCTGAGTAATGATAAGAAAAGGCAGGTGGGAGACGATGTCAGTCAGAAAAAAGGGTTTTATACCCCGCAGAAAGGTTGCGAACAGTAAGCTTGAGCTGGCGATTTCGCTGTTTTCGGCAGCTGTGACATTGGGCAGTATCGTACAGAAGGCTCTGGAGAAGAGCCGGGAATATAAAGCACAGCAGGAGAAGGCAGAACAGGGGAGCACGAAAAAGAGCGAATAAAAGCGAATAAAAACGAAACTAAGCAAATAAAAGAAGAGGGTTAGCAGATGGTATATTTTGTTGGAGCGGGTCCGGGAGCTCCGGATCTGATTACCGTCCGGGGACAGGAGCTGCTGAAAAAGGCTGATGTGGTCATTTATGCCGGATCACTGGTCGATCCGCGGCATCTGCGTGTATGCAAAGAGGGCTGCCGCTTCCATAACAGTGCCCGTATGACCCTGGAAGATGTCCTGAAGGTCATGGAAGAGGCAGAAGGAAAAGGTCTCATGACGGTTCGTCTGCATACCGGTGATCCTTGTCTGTATGGTGCGATTCGTGAACAGATGGATGCACTGGATGAGAAGGGGATCGCCTACGAGTCCTGTCCGGGCGTCAGTTCCTTCTGCGGTGCAGCCGCAGCCATGAATCTGGAATACACTCTTCCTGAGGTTTCCCAGAGTGTGATCATCAGCCGGGTGGCGGGACGCACATCCGTGCCGGCAAAGGAGAGTGTCCGTAATCTGGCAGCTCATCAGGCAAGCATGGTGTTTTTCCTGAGTGCCGGGCAGCTGGAGGAACTCTCAGAGGAGCTGATGGCAGGCGGGTATCCGGCCGCTTCCCCGGCAGCAATTGTTTACAGGGCAAGCTGGCCTGATCAGAAGATCGTGCGGTGCAATGTCTGCGATCTGCCGTGGGCTGCTGAGCGGGAAGGAATCACAAAGACGGCGCTTGTTATCGTTGGAGATGTGCTTGATCCGGTTTATGCCAGGTCCCGGCTTTATGACCCGGCCTTTACGACAGGATTCCGGCAGGGAAAGGACAGCAGTCAGGATGAGCGGAAGGATTGAGGCAGTGGGCATCGGCCCCGGCGGATATGAGGGAATGACAGTGCAGGCTGCCAGAGCGCTTGCTGACTGCGATGTGATCATCGGATATACAGTCTACGTCGAATTGATTCGGGAGCATTTTGAAGGGAAAAGAATGCTTTCGACACCGATGAGGCAGGAGAAGGAGCGCTGTATCCTTGCTTTTGAAGAGGCCGAAAAAGGACAGGATGTAGCAATGATCTGCTCCGGAGATGCAGGTGTTTACGGTATGGCGGGGCTGCTGTATGAGCTGCGTGCGTCAAAAGAGAGCTGGCAGGACATCGAGATCGAAGGCATTCCGGGTGTGACGGCTGCCGTCAGCGGGGCAGCCCTGCTCGGCGCTCCTTTGATGGGCGATTTTGCTGTGATCAGCCTGAGTGACCTGCTGGTGCCCTGGGATGTGATTGAAAAGAGGCTGCGGGCAGCATCCGAAGCCGACATGGTCATTTGTCTGTATAATCCCGGCAGCCATAAGCGCAGAGATCACCTGAAAAGAGCCTGCAAGATCATGATGGAATATAAGAGCCCGGATACAGTCTGCGGCATTACGGAGAATATAGGACGAGAAGGACAGAGCTGCCGCGTTTTAAGCCTGAAAGAGCTGGAAGAGTATCCGGCGGACATGTTTACCACCGTCTTTGCCGGCAATACCGGTACAAACATTCTGGATGGACGGATGGTGACGAATAGGGGGTATATCATTTGAATATCCTGGACAGGATCCCGGACCTGCGTAAAGAGCGCAGCTGGACCATTTGTATTTATGAGCTTTATGAGCCGCACGAAAG